>NZ_JBXWSL010000080.1:0-10841 GCF_059613425.1 Ruegeria sp. BHSA123
GCCTGCTGCCGGTCCAGACCCTCGATAAATTGCGTCATCAACAACCTCCGTACCGAATACGGAAATTATACCATCAGTCCGGTCAAAATAGGGGAGTTTTCACACACCCTCCGGACTAAGCTACCGTTGCCCTTTCGGGTATTTGCTGACGCAGCATTTGCTCGCAGGTGCGGCACACGGTTTGTCGCATCGCAGAGGGTTTTTCGTTTTCGGTCACTCATCGGTGTGAAATTCAGCTAAATCTATACTACCCTTTCGCTGCGCTCGGTTTCGGCAATCAAGGAGCGGACTTTGCGGCCATCCGCATTTTTAGTCCGGAGGACAGCAGTCAGCCCGAAAGCAGACACGATCAGCATGGCGCTTCGCCCGACCAGTATTCGAAGGTCGGGCGGAAACCGGCCATTCGCTGCGTGCGTGAGCCTGTCAGGTCGAATATTCGAACGCAGACATTCAAGTAGCCTTGAGACCGGATTTCAATCTGCGCGACTGAATGACGCCGGAGCGTTAATATATAGATAGTGTCAAGAGTTTTCTGGAATGTGGTTAAGGTCTCGTGCCCAGCTCTTCATTGTCTGGTCGAGTAGATGTTTATTTTGATGATTTTATCGTTTCCTGGCCAGTATGTTCGAAAATATGCCACTAACGTTCGCCGCGTCGGTAGGGTGCCATCAACGCCGCTGGGACTTCGGCTCTGCGGGCGACAAGGACCAGCGCAACGATCGAAAGTACATACGGTGCCATGAGGAACAACTGATATGGCACACCCTCAACCGTTGTCTGCAATCGCAGTTGGTAGGCATCGAAGAAAGCGAACAACATCGCGCCAATCAAAGCCTTACCGGGCCGCCAGCCAGCGAAGACTACCAATGCGATGCAGATCCAACCGCGCCCCTGCACCATGCCCGGGAAAAAGCTGTTGAACGCCGTTGTAGTCAGGAAGGCCCCGCCAACCGCCATCAAAGCTGACCCGACAACAACTGCGCCGATACGGATACGGATCGGGTTCAGCCCCTGCGCCTCAACCGCATGAGGGTTCTCTCCGGTCATACGAATGGCCAACCCCAAAGGCGTACGGGCAAGAACATAGGCCATCACAGCCACCGCAGTGAGCGCCAGATAGGTCGGCAAAGCTTGGTTAAAAAGGATCGGTCCCAGAACGGGAATATCTGACAGGACCGGAAAATCGAGCGGCTTAAAAGCCTCGATCGTAGGAGGCAGATCTCCCACCTCAACAAGTAACCTGTACAGGTAATAGGCTAAAGCGGATGCAAACAGCGTTATGCCCAGCCCTGAGACGTGTTGCGAAAGCCCAAGTGGAACTGTCAGCATAGCATGAAGCAATCCCATCACCGCGCCGCAAAACGCTGCAAAAATGAGGCCTGCAAGCAATGGCGCGCCCATGTAGACGACAAGCCAACCGCTCATCGCCCCCATGGTCATGATCCCCTCGATTCCCAGATTGAGCACGCCCGAACGTTCGCAAAGCAACGCACCAAGAACACCAAATATGAGCGGTGTCGCAATACGCAGCACGGAAGCCCAAAGACTGGTATTCAGCAGCAGATCAATTGCATCGCTCATCGGCGCACCCGGTAGGTTGTGAAAAGAAGGGCCACGATCATGGTGAGCAGGCACAGCGCCACGATCACATCGGCAATGAAACTGGGTACACCCGTCGCACGGCTCATGGCGTCGGCCCCGACAAAGACTGTGGCGACGAATACAGCGGCAGCGACCACTCCGGCCGGATGCAAAGCGGCGAGCATGGCGACGACAATGCCTGCATAACCAAATCCTGGGCTCATAGTGGTGGTGACCCCCGCAGTGACCCCCAAGACTTCGACAGACCCGGCAAGCCCTGCCAGCGCGCCCGAAAGCAAGGCAACACCCATGATCGTTCGGGGCAGAGAAATTCCGGCAAAGGCAGCGGCACTGGCATTTAAGCCTGCAGCGCGTGTTTCAGCGCCAAAAACAGTACGCGCAAGGATCAGCCAAACAGCACTTGCCGCTGCGATAGCAACAAGCAGCCCGATATGGAGACGTGTACGGGGGATCAGATCCGGAAGGCGGTAATCCCCGTCTACGGGCACCGAAGAGGGCCACCCAAAGGCCAGCGGATCGCGCATAGGGCCCTCAATCATGAGGCCAACAAAAAGGATCACGATGAAGTTGAGCAGCAGGGTTGTCACCACCTCATCCACGCCGAAACGTAAGCGTAAAAAGGCAGGTCCTGCCAAAAGGGCCGCGCCTGCCGCCATGCCCGCCAACATCAAGATCGGAATACCTATCCACCCTGGAACCCCGAGTGAATGACCGATCCAAGCCGTGATTAGCGCCCCAACAAAGAACTGTCCCTCGCCCCCGATGTTCCAAAGCCGCGCTCGGAAGGCGACAGCTGCGGCAAGTCCCGTAAAGATAAGCGGAGTGGCGCGGGTCAACATCTCGGCGATGGAAAGGCGCGAGCCGAACGCGCCATTCACCATTTCGCCATAAGCCGTTAGAGGATTTACGTCAGCAGCAGCGATGAGACCGGCGGCCAAAAGCAATGCAGCAAAGATCGCGGCCAGTGGTGCAATGATCGCAAGATGCAGCGGCACATGTGAGCGTCGTTCAAGCCGCATCATCATTTTCCTTCCAGACACCTGCCATCATCAGGCCAAGGCGTTGTGGGTCGGCTTCATCAGTCGATATCGATTCTGACAAGCGACCTTTTACGATGGCCTGTATTCGGTCTGACAAGGCTACAGCTTCTTCCAATTCTTCTGAGATGAGCAGGATTGCGGCACCTTCGGCCCGTGCTGCCAAAAGCTCGGCATGAACTGAAGCAATTGCACCTTCATCAAGACCACGCGTTGGCTGGTTTGCGAGCACAAAACGCGGCCCATTGGTCAGAACCCGGCCAAGGATCAGCTTTTGCATATTGCCGCCGGACAGCAGCCTTGTTCGCGTGTCGGGGCTGGCGCCGCGGATATCAAAACGTTCTATCAGCCCCGCAGTGTATTCCCGGGCGGCGCGTTGTCGAACAAAGCCGCGGTGCGAAAATCTCGGTGTGCGCAAGCGCTCAAGCACAGCGTTTTCCCACAAACTCAATTCGCCCACAACGCCTTCTGCGTGCCGGTCTTCAGGCACCCTGCCTGCGCCCGCGCGGATCATGCCGCGCGGACCCAGATGGCTGATATCTTCGTTCAAGAGTGTTAACTGACCCGCACTTGGGTGTGCCAATCCTGACAGCAGCGCACCGAGGGAGGACTGACCATTGCCTGAAACGCCGACGATACCAAGGATTTCACCGGCATGGACATCGAAAGACACATCATCCAGCCGCAAATCACCGTCTTCTTCCACGCTCACGTCCTTTGCGATCAGGACTGGCGCTCCAATCTCATGGTCTTGACGTACGGGACGCTCAACCTTGCGGCCAACCATCAGTTCCGCCAACTCTTCTGGTGTGGTTTCGGGTGTTTTGCGTTCCGCGACCATCCTGCCGCCACGAAGCACCGCCACACGGTCAGAGGCTGCCATGACCTCATGCAGCTTGTGGCTGATGAAAATAAGCGAGAGGCCCTCTTTTGTCATATCACGCAGCGTTTCGAACAGGCGCATCGCCTCGGGCCGGGCCAGAACGGCAGTCGGTTCATCCAAAATCAAAATACGTGCGTCGCGATAGAGTGCTTTCAGAACCTCGACCCGTTGACGTTCACCAACGGAAAGCGTCCGAACCTTGGCCTCGGGGTTCACAGGCAAGCCGAACCGCTCAGAGATCTGCAACAGCTTTTTGCGCGCCTCGCCACGAGCGGAACGCGCGCGCGTCAAGGGTTCGGAACCAAGCATGACGTTTTCCAGAACCGTGAGGTTGCCCGCAAGCGTGAAGTGCTGGTGTACCATCCCCACACCCACCTCGATCGCTGCACGCGGCAGGCCTGGGGGCAGCTCTTTTCCAAACACCCTGACCGAGCCTTTATCGGCTGCGTAATGGCCGAACAGGATATTCATCAGCGTCGTCTTACCCGCACCATTTTCGCCCAACAGAGCAAGAATTTCCCCGTCTTCTAGTGTCAGGGTCACATCGTCATTTGCGGTAAGCGTTCCGAAACGCTTGGTAATGCCGTTTAGTTCCAGAACCTTGGTCATGCGGGCAGGCCTGCGATTGGGTGCGGAAAAGTGATTGCGGGCGCGCGGTCTTCGACAAGTGCGCCAAGTTTCAGCAGCGCAAAATCCGAGCCAGGGGGACCAATCAGTTGAACGCCGAGTGGAAGACCATTTGCCATGCCAAAAGGCAGCGCCAAAGCTGGCAAGCCCGCTACATTTGCAAGTGCGGCGTTCGGGGCAAAAGCCTCGAGCCGCGCCATGTGATCGTCTGGGGAGGTGCCGGACAGATCCAAAGTGCCTACAACGGGCGGTGCAGACGAGAGGATCGGCATCAGGACGGCATCGGCAGACTTAAAAAGCTTGCGAGATCGATTTGTCAGACGTGCGAGCTGTCGTGAGGCCGCAAAAAGCGCTGTGGCCGGTGTCGCACGGCCCTCGGCAGCCATGGTCGCGGCAAGCGGTGAAATCTTATCATCAGAGATCCTGAGCGCAGTCAGCCACTCGGCCAAGGAAACAGCAAGTATGGTTCGGGCGATTGCGTGTGCCTCATCCCCCAATCGGTCGGGGGCACGAATATCGCACACCTCACAGCCTGCATCGCGCAGCGCGTCGGCAGCACTTTTCGCGGCCTTGCACTGGTCGGCACCGCAACGCTCCGGCAATGCCAATGCGACGCGGGGGCGTTCTGGCAGATTTACCGGGGCCATGGGCTGGGCTACCGCGTCAAAGGCGGTCTTCACATCGCGGACCGACCGCGAAAGGATCAGTTCAGACGCTATGCCCATCAGGTGATTGGCAAAATCAGGGCCTCCGGGCACCGCGCCACGAGAAGGCTTGAGCCCGGTCAAGCCACAACACGCAGCGGGAACCCTGATGGACCCGGCTGCATCCGTGGCATGAGCAATTGCAACAATACCAGCTGCAACCGCGGCTGCGGCGCCACCGGATGAACCACCGGGTGTCAACGCAGGGTTCCATGGATTGCGGGTCGCCGCCATGCCATCGGGTTCGCATGTCAGGGAAAGGCCAAAGGGAGGTGTTGCGGTCAAGCCGAAAGGGATCAGGCCGGTTCGGCGAAGACGTTGCAGCAGGTGGCTGTCACTATCGGGTTTACGACATTGCGCACGGATCTCCGCGGATCCTGCCGCCGCAGGCAGCCCTTTTGCGAAACTGCCGAGGTCTTTCACCAAAAACGGAACCCCATGAAATGGCCCGCGCTGGTCTGGTGGCAAAGCGTCTGCAACCTTTGCCCCATCGCGGGCCATATCTTCGTCCAGATATACCACGGCCCCCAAATCTGCCCGTGCGTGGCAGGCGGCAAGGCTGGACTCCATCAGTTGGCAGGCAGAGATCTGCCCTGCCGTGATGGCAGCTGCAAGAGCTGTGGCATCGGTCACGTCAAAGCCCTCGGGATCAGGAGGGCTCGCTTTCGTCAATCGGAACGTCCCATTCACCGGATTGAATAGCGGCCTGTTTGGCCTCCATCCCCGGGATGGCGTCGGCAGGCACTTCATCGGCGACATAAATCAGCTCATTGCCGCCATGGGCCATAAAGGAATATTCCGTGTAGTTACGACCTGTTGGATTACCGGCCTGAACATCCGCCACGATGGCCTCGATTGTGGGACCGTAATTCCAGATTGCATTGGCAAAAACCGTGCCCGGGTATCGCGGGGTATAATCGATAAGCGAACCGATCGCCTTCACACCTCGCGCTTGGGCCGCATCCGCAGTGCCAATGCGCTCACCAAACAGAATGTCTGCACCCGCATCAATCTGGGCAATCGCAGCCTCTTGTGCGCGGGCCGGATCGAACCATGCACCGATAAAGCCGTTGACGAAGGTGGCGTCTGGGTTCACTTCGCTTACGCCCATGCGGAAAGCATTGATCAAAAGGTTCACCTCGGGGATCGGATAACCCCCGACCGAACCATAGACATTGCTTTCGGACATATGACCCGCGAGCATACCAGCCAGATAGGCTGCCTCGTGGTTGCGTGTGCCAAAGACACCGAAGTTGTCACCTTCTGGCCCACCGGAAGACCCCATCAGAAACGCGGTGTCGGGGTAGTCACCCGCCACTTCGCGTGCTTCACGCTCCACAGCATAAGATTCACCCCAGATGATTTGCGCACCTCCCTCGGCATACTCGCGCATCGCGCGGGGATAGTCGGTCGGCGCTACTCCTTCTGAAAACTCATACTCTATCAGGCCAGCGTCGGCGGCTTCCTGCATCGCCAGGTGAATGCGGCTGTTCCATGCATTTTCAACCGGAGACATGTGCACTCCGGCGACGCGGATCGCAGATTGCGCGTTCACGCGATGGATATAAGCCGGCAGGGCCAGCGTGGCCGCAGCGCCGACCATCAGTTGACGGCGGGTTGTGGTGAGTTTCATTGGTAGATCCTCTTCTGTTGGTGGCAATTCTTCTTGTTAATGAACTTCCTAAGTATTGGGCCTGGGCGCGTAATCTGCGGGATCCAGGGTCGTGGGACGGCCAGGCAAAGAAAGCGCGGCCATTCGTGGTTCTGTGCGGGCCAGCACCTTTCCGTTTTTGATAACGGCAAGCCGGGTGGCTTTCATGCGAACTGCTTCAATCGGGTCCTGCGCCTGCAGCACTACCATATTGGCAGGGCCGCCTTCGCGGATCGTCGGGTCGGGCAAGCCCATTGCTTTGGCACCATTCTGAGTAACGGACGTAAACGCCCACTCCATCGCCTCGCGGGATGTCATCGGCACGGCATGCACGCCCATATGAGCCACTTCCAACATGTCGGCGGAGCCAAGCGAATACCACGGGTCCATCGTGCAATCCTGTCCGAAGGCGACATTTACACCCGCCGCGCGCAGCTCTGGCACTCGGGTCAGCCCCCTACGACGCGGATAGGTATCCGAGCGACCTTGCAGCGTTATATTGATGAGCGGGTTGGGCACCACGTTCATGCCGCTTTCTGCGATCAGAGGTATGAGCTTCGATGCATAGTAGTTGTCATACGAGTGCATCGCGGTGACATGACTTGCCGTCACCAGCCCGCCAAGCCCAAGGCGCGTGGTCTCATAGGCTAAGGTTTCCACGTGGCGCGACATTGGATCGTCGCTTTCATCGCAATGCAAATCCAGCATCAGGCCTCGGTCCACCGCTATCTCGGCCAGTCTCCTGACCGACCGGGCACCTTCCGACATCGTACGCTCAAAATGAGGGATACCGCCCACTACATCGACACCCATATCAAGGGCTTGGATCAAGTTTTTTTCTGCATTATCTGCGCGGTAAAGGCCATCTTGCGGGAATGCTACCAGTTGCAGATCAATATAGGGAGCGACCTGCTTGCGGACCTCCAACAGCGCTTCAACGCCAACCAAAGGTGTGGATGAAACATCCACATGCGAACGGATGGCCAGCAATCCCTGCGATACGGCAAGGTCGCAATATCGCATGGCGCGCTCAATTACTGCTTCGGGTGTCAGCAGAGGCTTTAGCTCACCCCAAAGCGCGATGCCTTCCAATAGTGTGCCCGAGGCATTCATGCGAGGCGTTCCAAGGCTCAGGGTCGCATCCATATGGAAGTGCGGGTCGGTAAACGGGGGCGAAACCAATCGCCCAGCCGCATCAATGTCCTCGCCTGCCTCGGCCTTGATCTTGGGGGCAATTTCTGCGACGCGGTCACCCTTGATCGCAATATCCAACGGCCCTCGGCCATCCGGCAGTTGGGCTTGTCTAATGATGATGTCGAGCATTCATCTTCCCCCAAATTTGACCACAAGGTAAAAGTATTCTGATAAAATGCTACATTTTTTTTGCTGTGTTTCAGGAACCAGCGCTTCGGATAGTCTGACGCAATTCGAATGCCTGCAAGGCGGAATGCGAACGCAGCAATTCGCCGTATCGATGGATGGCGGCTGTGGGCCGCTCACAAAATGTCTAACGTCAGCGCCAATGGGACAGTTTAGGGTGATTTGATAAGAGAGGGTTTCTGGCTCATCGTAACTGCCAAGGAGTGGAGATGAGAAAGAAACCCGGAACCAAGCAGAGCCACGGTGAGAAGGTCATAAAGGACATTCGCCGTGCGACCCGCAAACAGTATTCGGCTGAAGAGAAGATCAGGATCGTGCTGGACGGCCTGAAGGGCGAAGACAGTATTTCAGAGCTGTGCCGCCGTGAAGGCATTGCCCAGAGCCTCTACTACAGTTGGTCCAAGGAGTTCCTTGAAACCGGCAAGAAACGCCTGGCAGGCGACACGGCCCGTGCAGCGACATCGACCGAGGTCAAAGATCTGCGCCGCGAGGCACGCGATCTGAAGGAAGTGGTTGCCGAACAGGCTCTTGAACTGCGGTTGCTCAAAAAAAGCATGATCGCGGATGGGGGCGACGACGAATGAGGTATCTGTCACCCGGCATTCGCTGCTTGCAGCGATGAGAGGGCTGCATCCGAAAAACTGGAGATCATCCGCCTCGTCGAAGGTTCGCATCTCCCGACCAAGCGCACTTTGGAAAAGCTGAGCATCCCGAAGACCACCTTCTATCGCTGGTATGACCGGTATCTGTCGGGTGGTCCTGAGGCGCTTAAGGATCGTAGTCCCAAGCCATCACGGGTCTGGAACCGCATTCCGCAGCCGATGCGTGAGAAGATCAAGGACCTGGCTCTGAAGGAACCGTGCTGCACAAACCGCGGCTGCTCAGCGACAACGGGTCCAGCCACATCTCTGGTGAGCTTGCCGAATGGCTGGAAGATCAGAAAATGGATCATATTCGAGGCGCGCCATATCACCCACAGACCCAAGGCAAGATCGAGCGCTGGCACCAGACTCTCAAGAACCGCATCTTATTGGAGAACTACTATCTGCCCGGCGACTTTCAGCAGCAGATCGACGCCTTTGTCGATCACTACAACCACCGGCGCTATCACGAGAGCCTCCAAAACCTCACGCCCGCTGATGTCTACTTCGGACGCGGACAGACCATTCTGAAACAACGAGAAAGGATCAAACAGAAAACCATCGAAACGCGGCGCTTGCTTCACCGCAAATCCGCCGCATAATCAAACCAAACAGATGCGCGAGATCCTCTCTTACCTCAGGCACCAATCTGTCCCAAAATCCCTGACGACGGACGCACCGCAAGGCCAAATTGGCGGCAGACCTAGCCGACATGGAACCAGAGAACCCAGTTCTTTTGCATCCCGGTCTGCCTGATCAATATAGGGCCAAAGTTTCCAATCTGACAGAAGCCCTGAATGTCCCAACGACCCGGCCAGAGGCGGGAATGATCATTCGCAGCCTCCTCTCGGAGATACGTCTGATCCCGGAGAGTGGTGAACTTGCAATTGAACTTGTTGGGGAACTGGCCGGCTTGTTGGCGTTGGGACAACAAAAAACGGCCTCGGAAGCAGTTGCTTCGGGCCGTTCTGTATCGCTGGTTGCGGGAGCAGGATTTGGCCTATACCGAACGTTAACGGAATTATTAATCTAAAAAGCCATCTCTACGCATTCCCTGTCTGTTTGAAATAATGGTCGCTTTGGACGGAAAAAGTGACAATCAAGAAACCCGTTTCCAGGTCCGCATTGAACCGAGGTGATACTTGCGACGAAGATGTCTGACGTCAGCGCCAATGGGACAGTTTAGGGTGATTTGTCGAGCCAATTTGCTGCTACGAGACGTGCAAGACAAAGCGTGCTAAAGTTGTAAGAGTATGTGTTTTTCTGCAAATGCCAGTTTTGCTGTAGGCGGCGTCTTGATCGCAAGTAGCGCGATCACAATTCCGCTTGCTTGGCGGGTCGGTGTACGTATCTTACCGCTAGCGACTTATCCACTTTTCTTTGGAATGCAGCAGGTTGCGGAAGGTTTTGTGTGGCTAGGAATTGAAAAGCACCAAGGTTATGAAAGTGTCTCAGCGGCGATGGTTTTTCTGTTCTTTGCGTACTGGTTTTGGCCAACTTGGGTGCCATTTTCAGCTGCTGCTTGCGAGCCGTACCGTTTTCGGCAACGCCTCTTCATCGCCTTTACAGTTTTGGGCATTGCTGGAGGGTCGCTCTTGTACCTGCCTATCATGTTGAATCCAAGCATTCTGCAGATTGACCTCATTCACAATTCGATCCGTTATTTGAATCCGGAGATGTTCACTAATGAAACGAGCAAAATGGTGGCGCGGGTGATATATGCCGTGATCATCTGTGTCCCGCTGCTGTTGTCTTCTCACCCTAAAATCAGAGTTTTTGGACTTCTTATCCTGATCTCAGTCTTGGTCGGCTTTTTCTTCGCGTCCCACGCTTTTACATCGATTTGGTGTTTTTTCGCGGCCGGTCTTTCCGCTTACATGATTGTTGTACTGCGGTCACTGGAAAAGAAAACTGGAACCGCTCCAGCCCTCTAATTCTCTTCTTACCGCATCGGCTGCAGGCTCCGATTGATGTCTTATGGAGCGACTGTTCTGGGCTCAACGCAGTCATCTGATCGTTTCGGTCAGATGTCCGCAAAGCAGCGTACAGAAGCCCTTCGATACGACGGGACTGCGCGGCGACGTCCGCTTTAGGGCCTGAACGACTGTTCCTACCAGCAGCGGCCCTTCGCCACCGCTGCTTCCGACGTCTCATAAGCGGACTTTGCAGCCATCCGCATTCTTAATTCAAAGGACCGCAGTCAGCCTATTTTGTTGAAAAACTCGGGCTTGATCGGTTGGTAAGTTGCTGATTCAATTCTTCCTAAAGGGAGGGATCAGCCATGATGGGACCGAGACAGGAAGCGCAAGCGTCGCT
>NZ_JBXWSL010000081.1:0-10401 GCF_059613425.1 Ruegeria sp. BHSA123
ACGAGAGGACCGGGGTGAACGATCCACTGGTGGACCAGTTGTCGTGCCAACGGCAGTGCTGGGTAGCTATGATCGGACAGGATAACCGCTGAAGGCATCTAAGCGGGAAGCCCCCCTCAAAACAAGGTCTCCCTGAGGGCCGTGGAAGACCACCACGTCAATAGGCCGGAGATGTAAGCGCAGTAATGCGTTCAGTTGACCGGTACTAATCGCCCGATAGGCTTGATTTGATCCAGTAATGGAAAGACAAATCAAAGACATACACACCTTGAGTTGGATAGCTGTGTCGCGCCAAGCGACACTGTTGATTGACATAACAACCGTGCAGGAACGCGCATCCGCTTCGCGAATACGCTGCCTCCTGCGCGTCGCCTTTTTGCAAAGCAAAAAGAGCGACGGGGATTTTCCTCGGTTTGGTGGTCATAGCGCAAGTGAAACACCCGGTCCCATCCCGAACCCGGAAGTTAAGCACTGCCGCGCCAATGGTACTTGGGCTTAAGCCCCGGGAGAGTAGGTCACCGCCAAACCTAGTAAAATCCCCAATCTCTCAACACGATCAAAACATACTCGACCCAGGCCTCAAATCGCGTAAGCAACAGGCCAGCCAACGGTCTCAAGTAGCCGAACAGGCAATAGACCACTAAAGTGTCGCGGGATGGAGCAGCCCGGTAGCTCGTCAGGCTCATAACCTGAAGGTCGTAGGTTCAAATCCTACTCCCGCAACCAATCTTCCAGCCAGATATCAAACACTTAGCCTCGCATCACGCAGGGCTTTTTGTTTTGTGCCACAGCCCGTGGAAGCACTGTGGAAGCAAGCGAAACGTAATAGACGTGTGTTGAACGGGCAACAGAAGAAGCTTACCCAAATCCAATCAATTGGTCGCGAGGAGCCCAAACCGGCCATCCCCAGGCTATCTGTCTCCTACAGACGCAGTCGGCAGGTCGCGGCCCAAAGCGGTCCTCAATTAGCTTCACCCAACCAATAGTAATTCGCATTTTTGGCAGTGAATCTGCCCTTTGCTCAGCTACTCATGAGATAGCTCTGAAATTTCAGCAATTGACTGGACCGTTATGCTCAAGCAACTCTCAGTCGCTAGAAATCGGCTTCCCCAGTCTTTGTACTGGGTTTTGTAACTGCACAAAACCGATCTTGGTGTGCCGGTTAGATCTTTACCAAACCTGTTTTGTAAATGACGTTCCACGCGGTCAAGGTCGAGGGAGCGATCTGTTGCTAAAAGGTATTTTGCGTTCTTAGATACCGCTTTTCGAACATCAAGGTCGCAAACTTCAAGCAGATCTTGAAACGCAGTCAATGACTGTTCATCAAACTGGCTGAAGACGTACTCATCCGTTTTAATGGGCCCATCATAATCTGACACATGAACGTTTAGCACATAAAGGAATTGCTTTCCTCCAGCATCATTAGGGAGTGAACCAAGCGCTTTTTCGACCCGTCGTTCATAGGAAAGACTACTGAATGGGTTTCGCAATGTGTCTCTAAAGAAGGGAGAGTCTCCACTTTTTGAAACGTAGTCTTCGCCACAAGTCCAGGTAATCTTGCTTCCAGACAGCTCACCGCGTCCAACGACTGTGCAATCGTACATCCCGTACCCGAGGTCTTTATCAACCTGTATCAGGTGCAAAGAAGATACGTCCAAACTATCTGTTACACGGTCCGGGTGAATTGCAACGTTCCAGCCGCCGAAGTTTGCCACGCTGGGATAGAGAAGCTGCTCAAACCTGCCACTTCCCAGCAAAAGAGAGCTGTACAAGGCAGTTGCACGATATTCTTCATCTTTCTCTTCTAAAACGATCTTTCGAAATTGGTCAGCAATAAATGCATCGAACACAATTTGTTTGGTAGCAACTTCAGGTGCTGTTTTTTCGATTAGCTCTTTTGCTGCCTTGGCCTGATTGTCGTGCAAAGCCGTTAGCAGCGGTGGCGTAGAGCCGTGCCGTCGATAATAGTCCAGCCAGCCAACAATCACGGTATCGAGTTGAATGTCTTTTTTGGGTGACAATTCCAGAACCTGATAGAGTTCTCCCTCCTCAGCTTTGATCTCAAGCAGCGCTGTTTCGATATCCAATGCCGCGTAGTAAACTGAGTTCTCTTTGGTGTTGCATCGACCATACTTTTTGTGACGCGGATATTCCGGCGTAAGCTTCCTTGCAACAAGACCAGAAAGATCCGTTACAAGATTGCCCTCATCCGCACGTCGTATTCGAAAGCTAGGCGCATTCAGCTTCCACGTGGTCATCACATCCCCGTTCATCATGCGTACGAGATGCGAGTTTATTTGGGCGTCTGGTAGACCCGCAGATGCCACGTCCTTAAGAGAAGCAATTGCAGCCAACGTTTCATCAAGAGTGTATAGAGCGTGTGTATTGTTCATTTGCGATTATTGTGGCCTTGTGGAGATACAGTTTTTTGTAAGAACCAATTCGAACCTATTACGGCGTTCTTTCTTGCAAAGTATTGAATTTAAAAATGTATTCAAGAGGCGGTGTGAACCGAAGTCGCCTGTATTGGCGGTGTTCAATGGCGGCTTTGTGCTATTTGTGAATCGTAGTAAAGCCCGCTTTCCCGAGCATTGCTGCCGTTCGTGATACTCGGCGCTGCAAACGCAGCGAATGTCGGCTTGGTGGCCTCTCAAGACAACCGATACTTTCCGCGCGCCTTGGAAAGCCGTTCTTCGAGTGGGGTGGTATGCTCTGCAACGAGCCGAGCCAACACGTCGGAGTAACTTTCAAAAAAACACTAAAATTGTGCGCACAAACGTCTGAAATTGCTGCGCGCGTGACGAACAATCCTGCAAGCTGGGCGTCCAGTTCACGCATCTTAGCAGTTCGGTTGGCTTCCATCACGTCGCAGGGCAAAACGCCCGCACAGTTCTGTAGCAAGTCGTTGCCAACCACAGCTTCGAATTGCCGCCAAAGCTCGTGTGTGGGCCAACGGGCGCGGTTTCCGTCTGCGGTCGGCATGCAGTAGCGAATGCGCCCCAAAGCGTCTGTGAAGGCGTCTCCGATGATGTCATGAACATCCTGCCAGTTTCGCAACTCGAACCGGTTGCGCAATTGCTTGGAGCCAAGGCGCATTTCAAAGCGCCAGACCTGACTTGAGGCCCGGTCGCTCAGATCAAGGGGCTGTTTGCCTGCGGCTTCAAGTGCTGCATTCCAGATGGTCAGCCAGCCCATCTTGTTCTGCTGGATCACTTCTGCCCGCTTGTCATATATCGCCAATTGCCGGTTGGCGACGGCCCCGGCACGCAGGCCAACAACACGCGCCCCGCTGGAAACCGTCGCAGTTTCATCAACACCAGTGTATTCCGTGACCTTGGTTCCGGGTGGTACAACCAAAGCTTCGCGGTCGGGTTCAAACCAAGGAGCCAGCAAGTCCACGGCGAAGTCAGCCCGAGCGACGCGCAATTGCGTTTCCACGTACTTGACCCCGAAGGCTTCCATGCAATCGCGAAAGTGTTGCTCCGCCCCCTCAAGGCCGCCTGTGGCGAGGCCAAAAGCGCGGAAATCGACAGTGATGCCGGGATTGTTTGGAATGCGGTCTTGCGGGTCTTGGAACAGCCACACAGCCCCATGGTCGCCAGTGTGAGCGGTGAAGCCGCGCGCGCCCTTGCTAGTCACATTCAACGACACTGAGCCGAATTCTAGAACGCAATCGCCATAGGTTTCTTTGGCATGTTGCTTGGCGGAGGCCAATTCGTCGCGAAAGTTGTCTGGGATATCCGCTTGGATAGTGAATTTCAGCCCATCAAACCCGGAATGCAGGATTGTTGCCTCCATTTGCGCTGACCTTCGCTTTCGTATTCGTGGAGGGGGGTGTTACAAGACCCCCCTCTATCGCGGCATGCCCTGCCGCTGGGATAGTTGGCGATGTGGGGAAAAGATTGCGGGGGCTTTTGCCCCCTTAGTGCCTCCGGCGGGGCAGCATTTGTTTTGGGGCCGGAGCGAAGCCGCTCCGGCGCTGCCATCACCTGGCATTGGTTTGACGGCCAATCCAGATTTCGGCGCGCTCCGCGCATTTGGCGATATTGAGCAGGTCCGAATGGTGGAAGCTGGTCGAACTCCGCCATTCGCCGGTATCGGACTTGTAAGAGCGGGACATATCGACCGAGTAGAAGCCATCATTGTCCCAGATGGTTGCGGTAATCAGGCCAATCTTGAATTTCTGTGCAGGCTGGTTTGCCATGGTTCAGTGTCTTTCTGTTGATGTTTGTGAAAAGGGGCGCAGGACCGTTTCGCCCGCGCCCCGTCAGAGCCATTCCGGCCCCAAAATCCCGCACGGCGCTGCCAACCCCGTGCGGGCAAAACTCAGACTTGCGAGGTGTTACGGCGGCGGCGACCTTCGGCCCAAATGCGCAGATCGCGACGGCGGTAGCGAACTGACCGGCCCGGTTTGTAGAAGGAAGGGCCAAAGCCTGTGACGCGCCATTTCTGCATGGTGCGCACGCTTTGGCAGAGATAGTCTGCTGCCTCGGTCTCAGTGATAAATCCATCCCAATAGTCTGATGTGGGGATGATCTGCTCGGTGGCGATTGCCTGCTGTTGCATGTTGTTCGTCCTTTCAGTGCAAAATGCCATGGGGCGAACATAGGAGCGCTTGGGTGCGAATTTCGAGCGAAAGCGCTGGACGAATTAACCGCGAATTTGAACAACAATTCGTTCAGTAGGCTAAGCGCGCTCACGGATGCAATCTTTTAACTCCCTCATGACGCGCGACGTTGGAATGCTTGGGTCGATACTTCGAAATGCTTCAGCGCAAAAGCGAGCGGCGTTTGTTATCGGCTCGCCTGACGAAGTAACGTCCCGTGTAAACGCCTGACTTGTCGTTCCATTCCAAAGATCAGCGATGTTACGCATCCATAGACGCAACCCGTATGAGCGGACTTGTCCGGGTCTTCCTTTCGGGAGGTTGGCGCTTCTGCTGGTGGCTGCAATTTCCAAACCTTCAATCACTGAACGCAGCGTTGGAACATCCAAAATCACGCAAGGGACACCAATTTCCAGATGCTTCAAAGACACCGCCAGAGAGGGCTCGCTTGGGGCGGCTAATGATCCAGTAATACTTTTCTCCGCGTCACTATCAGCGTGCCTGTCGAGTTCCGACTGTGCTTTCCATGACAACTGCTCAAGTGAAGATTTCAGCCGATTGGCTTGTTTCGCTATGTCCTTCAGCTCGCGCGCAACGTCGCTGTTTCGAGGAAGGTTCTCAAATTTCGCAGTTTCCCAGCGGTACATAGCAGCGCTGTGTTCAAGTTTTTCCGTGAAAACCCCGATGTTCACAGGGTAGAGCTCCCCAACTTCACAAAGGTTTTGAACGTCGTTGGCATCGTATGTGTCTTTGTAGAATCTTGGTGGAACTACTTGGTTTTCGGGTACGATAAGTATGGGACTGCCTCTTCTATCGTGGACGAGCTTAACCGGGTTCCGATTCTTCTTATCTGGGTTTGCCTTTTATCGGGTAAGGCATGCGTCTGGTAGGTATGACGAGGCGCAAAGTATCGCCACTAGTTTGAGAACGGGCGCATACTGCGGTGTAACCCAATGTTGCGCTAACTAGAGGCTGACAGGCCAATAGCGTGAAAGTCTGCTCTCCGGACTTTTCTGCCAGTTGGCGGTTATGTTCAAATGGCTGCTGTTTGCAGTTCGCGGCTCTGGCGGTCGTAGCTTTGCCGGGATGTTGCCACTGATAGGCTTAGGTCAATAAATTTGCTTCGTAATAACAACAAAGATCTGAAAGATTTCTTCACGTCTCTGGACCAGTTCTGTTCACGTTGATCCGTGATCGGAAAGCTCGAGGGCTGAGGCCCACGGCTTCTCGGAATGCGCGTGAGAAGTTCGAGCGATCGGAGTAACCGAGCGCGCCGGCTATTTCGTCTACGGTGTCGCCGCTCGTTCGCAAACGGTCCTTTGCGTAAGCAATCTTCGCCCGGCGTAGTTCATCCGACACGCTGGTTTTTTCCTTGGCAAGACGTCGAGCCAAAGTTGCTCGGCTCATTGACACGAGGGTTGCCGCGTCATTGGCGCTGAGACCTCCCTGGCCGATCTTATGCGCGATTACAGCTCGGAAATCGGCGAGGAAGCGGCTCACGTCGTTTGTTTGATCGCATGTCCCAACTGAGTTTCCTAAGACCTTGCGATCGACAGAATGGACAAGCCATTTGGAGGGAAACTTCAATCGGAAGCCCATCTCATCGCCCTTGAGCCGTTTGAATTTCGAAAAACTGGCAGGAAGTACGTCTGGATTACAGAGAACAATGGTCATTTCGCCGGAGTCGAACCGGTCGCCCACGGCACGCCTGAGAATTCCCAGGCTGAGGCCCACCATTAAACCATCGTTCTGTGCCGGCAAAATTGTTGGGCGAAAAAGGCGAGTTTCACCGTAAATTGCCTGATCTCCTCTGATTTCCAGATATGTCGTCACCGAGCTTGCAACCTCGTTCGCTCGGCTGACAAAGGTCGAGAGAAAATCGGCCAACGAGCCCCCAGCAGAGAGCGCAGATTCGATCATTGGCCAGCCTCTTGGGTCCAGACGAGAGCCGACAGAAGCGCAGAAAGTCAAATCTTCCACCGCCTCGGCACAAGCCTCGAGAAACTGGTGGACCACCATTATGTGCACGGCCTCGTCGCCGCGCAACACTGCGTCTTCGGTCAGGCCAACTCTCTCGAGCACGATTTCTGGGTCGACCCCACGTTCGCTAAGCGCAGTAATCAAGGGGCGCAACAAGCTCAGCTTCGCGAGCGGAAGACGTTTGGTCATGTCGACTCCTGTGCCAACCGGCCCTCGAACGATGCGGCATCTGTCGGTCAGTTCAAGGCGCTGGAAACAAAATAACGCTTTCACGTGTCATTTTGGCGCAAAAATCCTTGGCGCCGACTCCAAATGACACGCCAGCTGTTTCAGCGTCTGACATATTTAGAAAACAGGTTTGATGCTCACGCGACGTGGCCAGTGGGACAGGCATTATGCTGACCCTGTGCGAGTTACGCTTGGCAAGGGCTAGAAAAGGAAAGGAAAAGAAAATGGGATTCTTGAGAAGCACTGTTCTTGCTGCATCAATCATGATGCTGACGGTATCGCTTGTAGCTGCTGAAGAAAGCCAAACGGCGCACGTCCTGATTAAGAATGTCAGGATCTTCGATGGGCACAGCGATACGGTGTCGGAAGCCCAGGATGTGCTCGTTGAAGGCAATCTGATTAAACAAATCGGCAACGGCTTGACGGCTGGGGACAAAGCGATCGTGATCGATGGCACTGGTCGCACAATGACCCCTGGGTTCATCGATATGCACCAGCACCTGATGTTGGGCGGACCATCCGGATTGTTTTCGACGGGTGAAGATATCGATTTCGCCACTGCCGGAGCCATCGCTGCCCAGAACATGTATGCCCACCTTCTGATGAAAGGCGTCACGACCGTGAGAGATATCGGCGGTAATTCCCTCGGGCTTGCCAAGGGTGTGAGAATGGGCTGGATGACAGGTCCACGGATTTATTCAGCGGGTCCGCCGATCGGGCCTCTTGGTGGCCATGGCGATGTCGGCGGTTGGAACCAGCACCTCGGTCCGGATGAATCAGTTTTGATGGGCAACCTCGCGACGACAAGCACGGTTGATGAAGTCATCAAGCAAGCGCGATGGAACTTTCGAAAGGGCGCAGCTTTCCTGAAAGTTATGCCAGGTGGCGGCGTATCAACAGAGTTTGACCCTCTTGAAGTCATCAGTCTTACGTTGGACGAGATGAAAGCCGCCGTTGCCATCGCCGAAGACAACAAAACCTACGTCGCTGCCCATGCCTACCGTGATGACGCTGTCAACCGCGCGATTGATGCGGGTGTTAAAGTCATAGAGCATAACTTTCTGGTTTCGGAAGAAACCATCAAACGGATGGCGGAAGAAGATATTATCCTTTCACTACAGGGCTATATGGCAGGAGTCGCCTTTGCAAACCCGGAAAGTGTTCCGTGGTACACCCCTGAGCAGATCCGCAAGGCCAAATCGGTTCATACCGGTACCCTGCAAATGGTGAAATGGGCGCGCGAGCATGATGTCTTCATCGTCAGCGGTTCCGACATGTTCGCCGAGCAGTGGCCCATCACGAAGAAAAACATCACCATCGAGGTGGAGTTGTTCGAGTTCACTCCGATTGAGGCGCTGCGCCATGCTACGGGAAATGCAGGGATCGTCCTTGAAATGTCCGGTCCCGCCAGGAACCCATATCGCGAAGGACCTTTGGGCGTAATAAAAGAGGGCGCTTACGCTGATATCCTGTTGTGGAGCGACGATCCGACGAAGGACATAAAAATTATTGAAGATGAGGATAAGTTGCAGCTCATCATGAAAGACGGTGAATTGTACAAAAACACCACTGTGCCACACTCTGATCCAACTTACCGGCCAGCTCCTGAAATGCGTGTAACGCCAAGTAACGCGGGAAGAGGTCGAACTGCGCTGTAGTTTTAAAGCTAACTCAGGGTGCGAATGTACCCTGAGTTTACAACATCGCTGTCCGCTTTCCGCGCACAGCGGCCAGTGCTGCATGAAACACCAAGGTCTGGATAGGGCTCAGACCCGTCATTCGAGAAATCGGCTTGAGGCGTAGCTTTACCCTACCCGGGGTATACCCGGCCCCGCGTATACCCCGGGTAGGGAGGAAATCCCTATGTAACGTATTGTATACGTAGACGCCCTACGTAATGTAGCCCGCCTATGTATACGTTTATGGGGCCGGTCCCGCAAAATGCCTTACCTAACTAGGCGCAGCCCATGGCTGGGTTCCTGCGCACCGACGAATGTGTTGAGCCGCGCGGCGTTTTCTTCCGCCGCTCGCCGTACCGGATCATCAGCCAGATGCGCATACCGCATCGTGGTTTGAATCTGACTGTGACCTAGCAGCCGACCGACCATCTGGATTGGCATGCCCGACGACACGGCATTCGACGCATAGGTGTGGCGTAGGTCATGAATACGAACATCATTCAAACCGGCCCGCTTACGTATACGACGCCATGGTTTTTGCAGGTCGGTCGCGTAATGGCCGGGAACAGCCCCGGCTATAACGTAAGTGTTGTCAGGAAGCCGTGGCAGCGCGCTCAGAACCGCTCGGGCCGCTTGTGGCAGGGGAATGCGCCGCGCACCTGTTTTGGTGTCTGGTAGCTCCATTCCGGTGTCTGTGATGAAAGACCATTGCAGGGTTTGGATTTCGCCGAGGCGACAGCCGGTCAGGATCAGCAACCGGAAGGCGGCGACAACAAAGGGCGACTCCGATCCATCGCGTTCCGCTTCTGCCAAGACCTGTCCGAGACGTTGCAGCTCGTCTTGGCTCAGAAACCGTTCTCGTTTCTCTTCGCGGTACTTCGGGACATGGCGACAGGGGTTTGATCCGTCAGGCCGCAAGCCCCAGATTTCCGCGAGATTGAACATCTTGGACAACACGCCCAATGTCCGATTGGCTTGATAGGGTTTGCCCCGAAACTTGTGGTGCAACTCGGCTATGTCTTTTCGTTCCACATCGACCACTTTAAAGCTGCCAATGGCCGGAACAATGAATAGGTCGATGGCCCTGCGGTATTCCCCTTGGGTGGACGGCTTGCAGCGCTCCTTGACGTGAGAGTCAAAGAACCGCTCACACAGGGCAGCGACCGTGGGCGCACGGCGATGCTGTGCAATCTCTTCGGCTGGGTTCTCGCCCTTGGCGACTTGGCCCATCAGTTCCTTGGCCAGTTTCCGCGCCTCGTCGACCGTGATCTTGCCATGTCGACCGATGGAAACACGCCGTGTCCGTCCGCCTTTGCGATACTGAGCTTGATAGGTCTTGGCCCCGGAGGGCATAACGCGGACCCCAAACCCGGATATCTGGCTGTCCCAGACAAAATAATCTTTCGCCTCAACAGGCAGGGCTTCTACGGCACGTTTGGTCAGTTTGGGCATCCCTCATCCTTTTCTGTCATCGCCCCGTGGAAGCATTATGGAAGCAACTGGAAGCGGTTCATGGCGTAAGAGGTAGGAATGGAGGGTGGCGGTCGTCAATTATAAATAAACAATTCCAATAAGATAGGGTGAGTCAGCGTTTTCGGGCGTAGTTGGGGCAAGTGGGCGTAAGCTATCTCATAACCTGAAGGTCGTAGGTTCAAATCCTACTCCCGCAACCACTTGGGTCGAACAGAGTCTCGAACAAGCCGCCCCTGGGCGGCTTTGTTCATTCTGGGCCAACCCAATCATCGCTGCCAGGGCACCCTCCAGTTCGATCTGCACGCCATCCCGTTCATGTTTGATCGTAACACGTTCAATCAGGCCCCGGATAATCTCCAAGGCCCCGGTGCGGATCGACGGATCCGATAGCGCCTGTGCCAGATCTGCGACCTTGGAGCGATAAAGTTCCGACAG
>NZ_JBXWSL010000082.1:0-9942 GCF_059613425.1 Ruegeria sp. BHSA123
AGACGTCTTTACCGAGATCCAATCCTATCGTCGTGACTTCCATGGTGGGGCTCCTTTCCTTGCAGAAGATGTCTTCTGCAGTTTGCCGCAAAGCGCGACGGTTGGCTGCAGACGCCATCCACCCCATCCGCAGAGCGGTTGTTTGGGGAAAATCGATCGATGTCCGAATTGCGGACATCTGCGTATTTTGTGTTAGTAAGTGCATTAGGGAGAGGCATCCACCATGGGAAACAACTCCAGACGGGCGTTTATAAGGTCCTTCCTGACGAGCACGACGATCCTCGTTGCTCCGAGTACATTGTTCGGGCAAGAAGGCACGCTGACCGATCTTGGCGGAGCGATACTCGATCTTGATGAAGTCACGATTTTTACGGCTCGCGAGATCGTCACACTTGATCCCGACCTTCCAAGCGCCGAAGCCGTTGCTGTTGTAAACAGTCGGATTTTGGCGACCGGCACTAGAGAGCAAGTCCAAGAGGCGATTGGTGAACAGCCCTTCACCGTTGATGACACATTCGCCGACCTTATCATCGTTCCCGGCTTTATCGCCCAGCATGATCACCCAGTTTTGGGCGGCTTGAGCCTTTCGTCCGTCATTCTTTCGATAGAGGACTGGGACTTGCCACAGGGTTTATCGCGCGCCGTTGTGGACAAGGATGACTTTCTGGCACGGTTGTCCGAAGCTGTTAATGGTCAGCAAGACCCGGACACCCCTGTCATGACATGGGGATACCACGCGGCATTTTATGGTCCACTGACACGGTCGGACCTTGACCAGATCAGCAGCGAACGCCCTATCTTTGTGTGGGCCCGCTCATGCCACGAATTCATTCTGAATTCTGCTGCAATGGAGGCCGCGGGCGTTACCGAAGAGGTCATGGACGCCTGGTCCGACTCAGAAAAGATGCAATCCAGCTTTGAGCATGGACACTTCTGGGAACAGGGTTTGTTTGCAGTTCTGCCTTTGATTGCACCATACGTGGCAACCCCTGAAAAGTTTCGCGCTGGTTTGGAGACCATGCGCGATTACATGCATGCGAAGGGCGTGACCTACGGCAACGAGCCAGGCGGCATTCTGGCACGCCCGGTTCAGGATGCGGTGAACGCTGTATTCTCCGCACCCTCAATGCCGTTCCGGTGGAGCTTCATTCCAGATGGAAGAAGCCTGATCGCCAAATATGACAATGCTGAAGATGTGATCGAACAGACAGAAGCACTTGTCGACTGGTATGGTGGCAAGACCAGTATGTCCAAAGGCAGCGTCAAGCTTTTTGCGGACGGTGCGATATATTCCCTTGCCATTCAACTGAGGGACGATCCGCTTGGCGATTACCATGGCGAGTGGATGATGGACCTGTCGGCCTTTGAGCGTGCATTTCAAACCTATTGGGACGCGGGCTACCAAGTTCATATTCACGTCAACGGTGACGCCGGGTTGGACCGTGTATTAAACGCCTTAGAGCGGAACTTGCGCAGAAACCCTCGTTTCGATCATAGAACGGTGATCGTGCACTTTGCTGTGAGTGCGCCCGATCAGGTCATGCGTATCAAACGTCTGGGCGCGATTGTTTCCGCAAATCCCTACTACGTGACGGCACTTGCGGATCAATACAGTAAAACCGGTCTTGGTCCTGAACGCGCCAATGAAATGGTCCGTCTTGGTGATCTGGATCGAGCGGGTATTTCCTGGTCACTGCATTCCGATATGCCGATGGCGCCCGGTGATCCATTGTTCCTAATGTGGTGTGCGGTGAACCGCGTGACGAGTTCCGGTCGGGTAGCAGGACAGGATCAGACGGTCCCGGTCGAAGAGGCCTTACGTGGAGTGACAATCAACGCCGCCTATTCTCATCGTCTTGAACGGGACCTTGGCAGTATCGAACCTGGCAAGCGAGCGAACTTCACTATTTTGGGTGACAACCCATTGACTGTGGATCCCATGGCAATCAAGGACATTCAGGTTTGGGGAACAGTATTGGAAGGTGATAAGTTTCCAGTGGGCTACAAGGCAGAACAGGAAGATGCACGTTTGCGTCTAAATGATCCGGACAGCCAAAGAGAGTTCGCAGTAAACACTCTCAATCACGCGCTTTCGGTTGTTCACGCTCATCTTTAGGCACGTTCGCTCTGGGAGCGGAATGAACCGAAATCTCGCGCACTTGAGCTTGAGGCGAGAGCGCTCGGGATAGCCTGTTTCTGCAAGCTTTTGATGTGGAATTTTTGGCGCAATCGCCGTCGTAATCTTTATGCAAAAGTGAATGTCGACTTCGTCCGCGCAGCAGAAATTCACTAAATTTTCCCTAACCGCAGCACGGAGCCCCCAGTGACCGATGCTGCACGATCAACCGACGGCGGCCATGCGGAGATACTGTTGAAAAACTCTGCTTGAGCGATGCTTTGGCTGCTGATTCAATTCTCTTGAGTTGCAGGAGAGTTGCTGATGATGGGACCGAGGCAAGTTGCGCAGGGTTCGCTGTTCTACGAGTTCAGTATTGAGGATCACGTTCCGACGGATCACCTTTTGCGCGCGATCGACCGGTTTGTAGACCTTGTTGACATGCGCCGACATCTCGCGCCGTTCTACAGTTCAACAGGCAGGCCCTCGGTTGATCCCGAGCTGATGATCCGAATGCTGATTGTGGGCTATGCCTTCGGTATCCGGTCAGAGCGGCGGCTGTGTGAAGAGGTGCATCTGAATCTGGCGTATCGCTGGTTCTGTCGCCTCGATCTGGCCGATCCGGTGCCCGATCATTCCACCTTTTCCAAGAACCGACATGGACGTTTCCGGGACAGCAACCTCTTCCGGCATCTGTTCGAGCAGGTGCTGGCGCGCTGCTTTGCCGAGGGACTGGTCGGCGGCGAGAGCTTTGGAGCAGATGCTTCGCTCATCAAGGCTGATGCCAGCCGCTATACGAAGGTGGACTTCTCGGAATGGTCTGCAGCAGATGCTGCAAACCGGGCGACGCAGGAATACCTTGATACGCTCGATGATGCGGCCTTCGGCGCTGCGACACCGGTAAAGCCGAAGGCGATCTCGCCCGCCGACCCGGCCGCGCGGTTGACCGGAGCCAATGGCGACAGGCCCTTCTTTGCCTACAGCACCAACTACCTGGTCGATCTGGACCATGCGATCATCGTCGATGTCGAAGCGACTGCGCCGATACGTCAGGCGGAAGTGGGTGCCGTGCGAGACATGCTGGTGAGAACCCAAGACCGTTTCGACCTGCACCCATGGCTGCTGGCCGCAGACACGGCCTATGGTGCGGCGGAGATGCTTGGCTGGCTTGTGAAAGAGCAAGGTATCGAACCCCACATCCCGGTCTTCGACAAGTCCGAGCGCAAGGACGGCGCGTTTCCTGCCACCGACTTCACCTACGATCCGGACACCGATGCTTACAAATGTCCCGGCGGGAAGGAGCTGAAGCCGTACTGGCGGAACATCTCAAAGGGGCGCCCGGCGTTCGGCAAGGATGGCTTCAAGAAATACTACGCCCGGAAACAGGAATGCGCGGCGTGTCCGCTGAAGCCCCGATGCACGCCCAACCAGGCGACCCGGAAAATCGCCCGATCCAGGCATGAAGACGCCCGCCAAAAAGCACGGGATATCGCGAAGACCGATGCCTATGTCGTCTCCAGCTACGCCAGAAAGAAGGTAGAGATGCTCTTCGCCCACCTCAAACGCATCATCGGCCTCGACCGCCTCCGCCTTAGAGGACCAAACGGCGCCAAGGATGAGTTCCACCTCGCAGCAACAGTCCAGAACCTCCGCAAACTTGCAAAGCTCAGACCAATCTCGGCGTGAAGAGCCGAGCAGGAAGACTTCAGCCGCTATTTCCGCCGCGCTTACACATCGACTTTTTCAACAGCATCCGGACAAAGTGGGTGTTCAAGGAACCTTTTAAAGTGCCTTTTCAATGAACTTTGAAAAAAGCTCACCCTGCGAGTTGATCCTAAGTTTCGCGTAAATGTTGCGTCTGTGGATGCGGACTGTGCCTGGAGAGATGCCGAGAATTGTGCCGACAGCTTCTGCCGAATGGCCCTTCAACGTGAACTCAACGACTTCTCTTTCTCGTGGCGTCAGAACGCCATCGCCAAATGCCTGGAAAGCAAGATCGACGCGACGACTAACGCCATTTGCTGCGGCGCCGCGGGTCATCGTTGGAAAGTCACTCCAATGTTTGCAACAGGCTGCCCGAACGAGCGGCCATAGAGCGTGCAAATGACGAATTTCCTTGGCTGAAAAAGGCTTCACTGATCGCATGAGCGAGACCACAACCATCCCAGTGCTTGGGATATCGATAAAGTAGCCAATCTCCTCTGCTAACCCAGTCCTTTTGTAATAGCTGCGATAGTATTCGCCCTGATAGAACCTGTCCGGTGCGATATCGCGCATGCGGTACAGACCCGGTGTTATCGGTTTTGTCGCGGCCAAAAAAAATGGATCAAGTACGTAGGGCCCCGCTTGGTAATCCTCAACAAAAATACGCCGTTTGCTTTTGGGAAAATCGTCGTGAAGGTCTATCGGTGCTTCGGTTCCGACATGGCCAAACACCACTGTAAAATCGAATGGTGCGACCTGCCGCAAGCCATCTGCCAAAGCACATGGAAATTCTGGGGTTCCGATCTTCTCCACGACCCTGCCGGCCTCTTCCATCCAATCGTACACACGCCGCTCCAGATTCTCGAAAAGAACCTCTATACTCTAATTGTGGTATATACAGTTATTCCGAGTTATTGTTACTTTTTTCTTGTTTGAGTGGTATGCCAGTAAATGCCAAAAAATCAAGCAAAAGGAAAACGGCAGTATATGAGCTTTGACATGAGCGTCACCATGCAGACGATTGCGGAACTCCGAGGAGTGACCAAGACCTTCGGGAATGTGGTCGCTGCCAAAGACCTGAATCTTTCCATTGGGAAAGGAGAGTTTCTGTCATTCTTGGGCCCATCTGGTTGCGGCAAAACCACAGCACTAAGAATGCTGGCAGGTTTCGAGAAACCAACCGAAGGTCAGGTGTTGCTCGATGGCGAAGTCGTCAACGACTTGGATGCGCACCATCGCCCAGTCAACATGGTGTTTCAGCACTACGCTCTTTTTCCTCACCTGAGCGTGTTCGACAACATCGCGTACGGCCTGCGCCAACAACGACCACGCATAGACAAGCAAACAATCGCGACAAAGGTTAAGCAGGCGCTGGAAACTGTCCGTCTTGGTGGGTTTGGCCCACGTCGCATCTGGGAGATGTCTGGTGGTCAGCAGCAACGCGTCGCTTTGGCGCGTGCGATCGTAAACGAGCCCAAGCTTTTGCTGCTCGATGAACCAATGGCTGCTCTGGATCGAAAGCTTCGAAAAGAAATGCAGTTTGAACTGCAGAACCTGCAACGACAACTGGGAATAACTTTTGTCCTCGTCACGCACGACCAAGAAGAAGCGCTTTCAATGTCCGACCGAATTTGCGTGATGGAAGGTGGCAGTATTGTGCAGGTAGGCAGCCCACGCGAACTCTATGACATGCCCCGCAGCCGTTACGTGGCTGGATTTGTAGGCACCTCGAATTTCTTTGATGCAACTGTAACTGACGCAGTAGCCGACCAAATCACTGTGCGTTTAGCGAGTGGCCAAAAGGTGCACGGAACTCCGGAGATTCCAATAGATGCAGGACAGGAAGTGTGCGTCAGTATCCGTCCTGAACAGATCACGCTGACCCGTGCGCTACCCACAGCTGAAATTGCTCTGCCAGTTACCATTAAAAATCGGATCTTCCTTGGGGAGCACACAGAATACCTTGCGCGCAACGAAGCACTGGGTGATTTCCACGTGCTTGTGCCAAGGCAAGCGGAATTGAACGAGGGGACGTTCAATGCAGGAGAGCAAGCCTTTGTCTCATGGGGCGAAGGCGCACTGCTGATCCTTGAAAAATAACAACTCCCGCAATCCAACAAAAGAGAGGTTCACGATGACCAATGATAACGGGACTATTTCCAAGCAAAAGTTCATGGAAGAGCTTCGCCGGTACCAAAAGGGTTCGGTCACCCGGCGACATTTTTTGGGCGTGACAGGTCTTGGGATGGCAACGGCCGTTCTGGGCACGGCCATGCCTGGGTTGCGTCCACGCCCGGCATTTGCTGCCGGAGACATTGGCGACCGAGTGATCCTCGCCACGTGGCCGAACTACCATGACGAGATGAACTTCGAAGCCTTCACGGAAGCCACCGGCGCCCATGTTCAGGTCAATGTTTTTGGCTCGAACGAAGAGATGTTGGCAAAGTTGCAGGCCGGAGGCTCTGGCTGGGACGTGTTCGTTCCAACCAATTACACGATCACTACGTATGTGGGTGAAGATCTGATCATCCCGCTCGATACGTCCAAACTGCCAAACTACGACGCAGGTTCATTCGAACAGCGCTTTTCCGATGCTGGTTCTGTCGATGGCCAGCTTTACGCGGTGCCGAAAAACTGGGGCACGACCGGCTTTGCAGTGAATACCAGCAAGCTTGATGGCGCTCCGACTCCAACCACATGGAAAGAGTTCTGGGACCTGACTATGGCGGGTTACTCAGGCCGGACAATGGTGCACGATTACCAACTCACCACTATCGGTAATGCCCTGAAGTATTTTGGCTATTCCTTCAACTCGGTCGATGAGAAGGAACTGGCCGATGCAGAGAAATTGTTGCTGGATGCTAAGCCGCATCTGTTTGCAATTTCGTCTGACTATCAGCCACCGATGCGCAACGGTGACGCTTGGATGACGATGTGCTGGACAGGTGACGGCAAGCAGATGAATGTCGACATGCCTGAAATCGCCTACGTTCTGGGAGCTGAGGGCGGTGAACTCTGGTCCGACTACTACGCTATTCCGAAGGGCGCGCCCCATTTGGATGCCGCCTATGCCTTGATCGACTTCCTGCTGAACCCGGAAGTTAATGCGAAAGAAGTCCTCGCTCATGGCTATCCATCGGCTGATGCTCGCACCAATGCGTTGCTGCCGAAGGAATTGCTGGAAGATCCGATCCTTTATCCGGCAGCTGACCTTCTGAATGCGCTCGAGTTTGGCGCGGCGGCTACGCTAACCGATCCAAACCGTGCCGAGTTGCTCGCCCGCTTCAAGTCGGCCTAAGCGGTAAGGCCGCCAATATCGGAAAAGACGAGGACAATATGACCGAACGAGGCAGAAAAGCACTGTTGCTGGCACCGGCAGGAGTTTGGCTTTTGGTAATGCTTGCCCTTCCTCTGCTGGTCGTCTTCGTCTTTTCCTTTGGCGAACGGGGTGCCGCCGGAGGCTATGTTCCAGCGTTCACTTTGGAACAATATGCCAACCTTCCTGCGCGATGGACGGCGTTTAAGAACACTTTGATCCTTGCACCTCTGGGGACTATCGCTGCGTTGGTAATTGCCTATCCGCTCGCCTACTTTCTTGCGGTGCGTTGTTCACCAAAGTGGAGAACTTCGCTGTTGATCCTGGTAATCGTGCCGTTCTGGACATCGATCCTGATCCGGTCATACGCATGGATTTTCATCCTTGGGGGGCGTGGCTTGCCCGCTTTACTGGAGTCGATCGGCATCGATGATATCCGCCTGATAAATACGCCCTTCGCTGTGCTTGTTGGGATTGTCTATGGGTATCTACCTTTGATGGTTTTCCCGATTTTTGTAAGCTTGGACAAACTGGATAAACGCCTTCTGGAAGCATCGGCTGATCTCGGCTCTACCCCATGGCGTACGTTCCGTCAGGTGACACTTCCTCTGTCGGTACCTGGTATCGCAACAGGCTGCATGCTGGTCTTCATCTTGCTGATGGGCGAGTTTCTGATCCCAGCGATCTTGGGCGGCGGAAAGGTCTTTTTCGTCGGAAATGCGCTGGTGGACCTGTTCCTGCAGTCTCGAAACTGGGCGTACGGATCGGCGGTCGCAATGACGCTGGTTGTCGTAATGCTTGTCACTGTCTCAATTTACATGAAATTCATCTCGCGCCTGGGTGGCCAGCGCGAAGATGTCTCGCTGATGTGAGGGTCCGATGCGCTTATACGCGATTTGCGTCTACCTTTTTCTCTATATTCCAATCGGCATCATCGCGCTTTTCAGCTTCAATGCCGGACGACACGCAAGCCAGTTCATGGGGTTCTCGACCCAATGGTATGGCAAAGCGCTCAACAACCCATTTGTTATGGACGCGCTCGAGACCAGTCTGCTTGCGGCATTCATAACTGCTTGCCTCGCCTCCACACTCGGAACCATGGCGGCCATCGCTTTACAAGGGGTTAAGGGATGGCTCCGAACTTTGTTCGATGCGATGATTTATATTGCGATAATGATACCAGGTATCGTCATCGGTATCGCGACACTCATTGCCCTAGTCACCGTATTCGGCTGGCTAAACCCGCTTCTTGCGAGCCTATGGCCCGATGGAGCAAATCCCCCGCAACTTTCCATGGGGATGCCCACGCTTGTCGCCGCACACACCATGTTCACAATGGCGCTGGTCATAATCATCGTACGTGCAAGGCTATCGGGTATGGACCGTGCCCTCATGGAAGCTTCGGCTGACCTCTTTGCGACGCCTTGGGGCACCTTTCGGCAGGTGACGCTGCCGTTGATAGCACCGGCAATTTTGGCAGGCTTTCTGCTCAGCTTCACTTTCTCATTTGATGATTTCATCATCGCGTTCTTCGTAGCTGGCTCAGAAACAACCCTGCCAATCTACATATTCTCATCCATCCGGCGCGGCGTAACTCCCGAGATCAATGCCATCGGCGCTATGGTTATGGGCGCGTCGCTCTTGTTGCTCGTTGCAGCGCAACTGCTTTTGCGCCGAGGCGCCTCAAAATCGAATAGTTAAATAAAGGAGCCAAGTGAAATGCGGCTTGCAGGTAAAGTCGCGCTCGTGACGGGCGCGGGATCAGGAATTGGTCGGGCAGGTTCAATGGCAATGGCACAAGAGGGTGCGCATGTTGTGGTAACGGATCGGGATGCAACACTTGCTGAAGCCACTGTGGCCGCGATCGTTGCGGAGGGGAATCAAGCATCTGCCATACAGCTTGATGTGACCGATGACGATGCCCTTACCAAAGCCATAGACGAAGCAGTAAAAAACTTCGGTCGGCTTGACGTGTTGCACTCTCATGCTGGGTTGCAGATCGAAGGAACGCTGGAAGAAGTGGAACCAGATGGAATGGATGCTTCTTGGGCATTGAATGTCCGCGCTCACTTCATTGCCGCGCGCGCAGCCGTCCCCCATATGAAATCACAAGGTGGAGGCAGCGTGATCGTCACTGCTTCCAATTCAGGGGTTCAATACGACCGGGGTATGATCGCCTATGCGACTACAAAGCACGCAGCTGTTGCGATGGTCCGGCAGATGGCAGCCGACTACGCTGTCCACGCAATCCGTTTCAATGCCCTTTGTCCAGGATTTGTAGACACCCCCTTCAATGCAGGCTTCGAAAAGCAGATGGGTGGTCGTGCCAGACTGCAAGGCTACATCGAGCAGGCGATCCCTATGAGTCGATGGGCGACAGTTGAAGAGATTGGCCATGGGATCGTCTATTTAGCTTCAGATGAATCCGCTTTTATGACGGGGCAAGCCTTGGTTATCGATGGCGGTGAATGCATTTAGTGATGGGTTAGACCGCTCAAGAGAATGTCTATAGCCGCACTTCATTTTTTGCGAAAACATTTCAGTCCGCTTTGGGCTCTGAAGGGAATGTGAACCGGAGATTCGAATGTCTGCTTGGGAGTGGCGAGCGGACGATCCCGCCCGCCTAAATCGTTAAAGATCGATACGTTCGGCAATACTAAGCGCGTCTTCAAGCTCGACGCCAAGGTAACGCACCGTACTGTCCACTTTGCTGTGACCGAGCAGAAGTTGAACGGCACGTAGGTTTCCGGTCTTTCTGTATATCAAAGCCGCTTTGGTGCGCCTAAGCGAATGCGTGCCGTAGCTG
>NZ_JBXWSL010000083.1:0-9530 GCF_059613425.1 Ruegeria sp. BHSA123
TTTGCGGTCTGATTGGCCTTTAGGCGACCGGGAATGCTCACCCGGTATCGGAGTCGCATGGCCGGGGCTTCGACTACGTGCCAGGATAGAATGGCGCAGATCAGTGTGAAGGGCAGGGCCACCGCAATATTGGATGTTGGGGTCGTCATTCCTGATTGTGCGGCGATCTGCTGTATGGGGAAGGCATAGATATAAACCCCGTAGGAGTAGTCACCCAGCTTGTTGTAGTTCAACAGCAACGGGGTTTGAGTATATCCCGCAAAAAATACTGCATAAGACAGTGCAATCGCGAAAACGGGCAGGAACAGCGGCGTGAACCAGGCTGCGACCGACAGGCATGTCACTCCACCAAACACCCCCCATGACAGGGGAATTTCGTGGCGCCAGAGGTAGAAGACCATGCCGGTTAGAAACGGCAATCCAAGCCGGGCCATCTGTTCGACCCGCGTGTTCAGATCAAAGACCATGGTGGCGGCGTAGACACACAAAAATACCAGTGTCATGAACGCGAAGGCTTTTCGGTGCCCCAGAAGTCCGAGCACACCGCAAATCAAAACGCCGGCATAACAGGTGACTTCATAAGACAGCGACCAAAGCGAGCCATTGATAGCTGACCCATCCGGATTACCGACGAAAACGCCGGGCAACGTGTACTGCAAATTGAACAGGGACATGTTGCGGACAAAATACTCGGCTGTTGCAGGCCAGAACAGGGAGGGCGGGGCAACAGTCAGAAAAACCCCGGCAACCAGAATGGTGATGACCAGAACCGTGGCAAGAGCGGGAAACAGTCTCAGGACCCGAGCGGTCAGGAACGACGCCACAGATCGTTTCCGGTCAAAGCTTCGGGTGATGAAGAATCCCGAGATGGCGAAGAATATCCATACGCACAGGGTCCCGAGCGACAAACCGTGCAGCAGAGGCTGAAGCGGTTGAGTGGCCGATTTTCCCAGGCTGAGAGGGTAGGCATGCGAAACAAGCACGCCGCTGGCGGCGATAATGCGGATAAGATTGAAATGGTTGTCCCGACCATCCGAACGATCCACAATCCGAAGTGCGGAGCTTCTGAAAGGGGCAGGCGTATTGCGGCGTTTCATTTACAACCCCTGCTCAAAACGGCACAAAACCGGGCAGACGGTTCAGGCTGGGTTCCATGAATCGCTGCAGCCTTGCATCCGCATCCGCATCGGTTTCACCGGGTAGGATCGGGGTCACAAAGCGGACTAAGGCACCATCGGTGCGGCCCATGGTGAAACCGTCCTGGATAACGCTCAATTTGGCGCGGAAGTCATTGACCATACGCTTTCCGCGCTGTTCGAACCAGTAATAGACCAACTGCTTTGAAAGCTCTTTCTGGATCACCGCACGGTTGACGGTGAAGCTGCCGTAGGGGGTGGTGCCTGGGTTGATCTCATAAGGCTCGAGGCTGAAAATCTCCCACCCTCCGACCGGCAGGCAGACCTCGGGCGAGTGAATCCCGTCGCCGTCGGTTTGTTTGTTGTAGAAAGCCACGAACATGTTCACGAAGTCACCTGACGTGGTGTCGATGTAGGTGGCGTTGAGATAGTCGCTTGCCCCCAGGGTCTTTTCCACTTTGGGATCAAGGCTGGTTGTCGAGCCGGACCAGTCGCCGAGCTGGCGCGGGTACAGAACAAACGGATCCCGTTCAATGGGTTTAATATCGGCGCCGGGCCGCAAAACCCAGGCCGTTGAAACAGTAATTGTCAAAAGGGCTGCTGCAGCCAGCGCCACCGAGGCGCGGATACCCAGAATGCGTAAAGCAACGGGACCAAAGCCCTCGACATCCAGATCGATTGCTTCGGCAAAGGGTTTCGGGTCGGGGGTGAGCCGCTGCAAGCCGATCGCCATGAGGAATAGAACGGCCACACACAGCAGGAAGATGATCCAGCCTTCGAAGAAATGCATGAACCCTTCGGCCTGTTCTATTCCGTAGTGGTTGACCAGAACGCCGATCACCCCGATGCGGATCGAATTCATCAGAACCGTTAGAGGAGCTGCTGCGATCAACAGCACCACCTTGTGCCAGATCGGGCCGCGATAGAGCAGGGCAAACAGATATGAAAAGCTGAGGATCGGGAACAGGTAGCGCAGGCCCGAGCAGGCTTCGGCCACCTGAAGCTTGTAAACCCCTAGATCGATGACGTTGCCTTCGATAAAAACCGACACTCCGGCCATCTGGACGAACCAGACCCCCAGCTCGGAAGAAACCCACTGCAGGAAGATCGTGAGTTTCCAATAGATGAACTGCGGCAGGGGTAGCATGAACACCAGGTGAACCACCGGCAGTTGGTGGTATTTGCCACGGCGCCAGCCGAACACGGTCAACACGACGCCCCCAACCCAGATGATCATCGCGTATGTCACAATGTCCGGAATGCGGGCCAGATTGCCCAGGATGGCGACCCCGAGCGCCAGTGCAATCACGGCCACGCCGGGCCAACGGTCGTGGATATCGGGCTTGGTCGGGGGCGAATTACGCAATTCGCGCAGGAAGAGATACAGCGAAATGATCGGGATCAGCGGTCCATGGCTATACTCGGGTGTGCTCCAGGCGGCGCCCAGAGAGACGATCCCGATCCAGAAGATCGGCACCGATCCGATGAGCAACAGAACAAACCAAACCAGTCCGCCGACACTTATCTCCGGCAGGGCAGGGCGGACCGCTTCAAGCGTCTTGCTGCGGCTATCTTTCGAATCGAGGCGATGCATCTCTATTCATCATGCACAGAAAAATGAATGCTCATAAATCACAGTAAGGTTAGTTCCGGTTTTATGGCCCGCGTCCAACACAATGCGCTTGCGTCAAACGGTTTGTTCTCTGCCGCCATCCAAACGCAGGATATTTCACGGTTTGAGGAAGAATTGCCGTCCGAGCGTAAAGTAGACTTGGTTCGACGATGCTCTGAAGCCGCTCTGGTCATCCATCTCGTATTGATATCCTATGGACATCGCCCAGTCATTCGTAATTGCGCGCGTATAGGATGCGTCGAAAACGCCACGCTGGCGCGGGTTGGCCACAACTGGGCCTTCGTTTTTCTGGTCAATGAAATTTACACCGAATGAAACAGCCGACACCGGGTTGATGAAATAGTCATAGGTGATGAAACCCAGTGTCTGACGGGTTTCCTGACTTTGTGTACTGGTTCCCACACGCCGTTGTATTGCGACCCCGAGCCTGGAATTCTGCCATTGATACGCGTAATCGATCTGACCGATTGGTGTCGTTTCTCCGAATGGGCCATACGAGAACCCGAAATCGAAATTCAACGATGAATTAGACCGCTGGAAGCTGCGCCCGACGGTTGCGTTGTTCCTGGCGCCGTTGACCCCAAACGACTGATCAAGGCTAATGTTTACAGTCCCATCCGGAAGTGTTCTGACCCAGCCGAACCCCCAGACAAAGTCTTCGGTCACGGTGTTCGTGTTGTTTGCTCGGAGCGTTTCATCTACTTGGCTGTAGCCGATATTTGCATTGATCGTCGTCACCGCCGAAACGTCATAAGTTGCGCCCACAGACACGGTCGTTGTCTGCCTGTCCGTCCGTACATTGTCTTCAGCAACAAAGTCTCTGTACGAGATAGTCGCGTTCCCCTGCAGAACCGGCGACACATTGAAAATTGCCGCTGCCGAATAATCGTCGTACCTGTTGTCGAACAGGCTCGGGCTAATCGTGTTTTGATAGGTCCGTTCGCTACGGTTATAATTGAACCGGAACCCCAAGGGGTCATTTAGGCCGATATCAAAATTCAGATTGCCGCGGGTGTTCACCTGGTCACCGACGGTTCCAACCACGTCTGCGGCGTCGATGACACCGTCCAGATTGACGTCGGTCAGAGACCGGTTAAAGGCAAGATCCCGTTCGCGATATTCGATCAGAGCGCCGAGCTGGCTATTGGCTCCAGTCCGCTGATAGGTCAGCCGCGTCAGTGGGTCTGCAAATTCGGATTCGGTCCCGATAATCGGCTCATTGTAAACACGATATAGGCCAGACAGATCGAATGTCAGGGTCGAATTCTGGGTCTGGTTGATAACCCCGAGAGCCAGGGTGTTCTCCCACCAGGTCGTCGAGCCGAGAGACGGGTCGGTTAATCGAAGATTATCGTCATATCGAAGCGACGAGAAAAAGTCGAGTTGGACGCTCAACCCTGCACCTGTGCCAAGTTGTTGCGTGCCCAGGCGCCGCGCCGGATTTCGCTGAGCCTGTTGCCGGATCAACTGCTGGCTGGCCGTTGTTGTCAGAACGGATGTTTGTTGCGCCGTCGTTTGCTGCGTGGTCGTTTGCGGTGTCTGTGACGTTGCGACCTGAGGCGCAATAGTCTGCTGGCCTGCCGCTGGCACAATTGAAGTCAAGCAAGCTGCCCCGCTCGCCAGGGCGAAGGACAGCCTGTTCCGAGTTTTCCCCACCGGTATCCCCTATTCGAATAAGCGGCGAGATGGCACCACGATAACATCACCGGGACGGAGAACTGTATTGCCTTGGATACCACCGCCCGTGCTGTTGTAGTTATATAGATATTTTTTCATCACGCCTGTGTTTTTGTCTGCCCGCCGCAATTCTATGCGTTTGGGGGCTGCGAATCTGTTCAGGCCTCCGGCCTGCGCCAATGCCTGAAGAATGGTTGTTCCTTCAGTGGCGATAAGTTTGCCCGGTACACCAACCTCACCCATCACGAAGACATCCATCGTGGGTCCTGTCGGCGTCAGCCCCGGAATGGCAGGTGCCGCGAGCGATGCGATGGACACGAACACGGTTGGTGTCGTGTTGAAATTTCTGGAGAGTGCAGATGCCAGAGAAGATTGCAGCCCGCCGGTTGACTGCCCGACTGCACGGATGGAGCCGGCAAGAGGAAAGTTAATGGACCCATCCGGCAGAACCAATACGGTTCTGTTAAGGGTGGGGTCCTCCAAAACTTCAACCTTAAGTGCATCACCTGGCTGGATTTGATAGGAACCTTGCGCAAAAGCGCCGGTCGACAGCACCAAAGCTGTCACGAATGTGATCAATGATCCGATGACTGTCCGCATGTTCAAATCTTTCACTTTTTTCTGTTTTATGCCTATTTTTTTCAGCTGAAACAATCCGTATGATTGCGGCAGCCGTATGATGCGACAGAAATGTCGCGTGTTGGTTATTGTCCTGCGTTGGTCTCAACGCGGAGCCGTTTGATCTCGGTTTCCACCACAGGTATGATGTCTTCAGGAAGCCGTATTGCCCGGGTCGGGAGCTGCTGGTCCAGAGCCGCTTGATACATGCGTAGGGCGTCTTCCTTGCGGCCGACCGCGTCATATGTCCTGCCCAGGTGATATTGAACCAAAGGGTGGTCGGGCATGGCTTTGGCGGCGTCTTCAAGGTAGGTCAGTGCCTCTTTGTAATTGCCCAAGCGATAGGCGACCCAGCCATAGGTATCCTGGAATGCGGGATTGCGGGTACCACGTAGGCGGCGCGCCAATTTCTGGGCCTCCTGCAGGCTTTGGTCGTCATCGCGATGGGTTGTCAGAAGGCTGGCAAGATTATTGGCCACGACCAGCGAGCGATTGCTGAGAGGATAAGCCTTTCTGTAGACGGTGATCGCCTGATCCAGCTCCCCCGCTCTTTCGTGTTCCACAGCCTGCAGCATCAGCAGATCAGGGCTATTCGGAAGAACCCCCAAGGCTTCTCGCAATATCGCCTGGGCCCGTTCCCGTTCATTGCGATCGATCTCTAGGGTAATCAGAGCGAGCCACGCCCTGACGGTATCCGGACGCTCTTCGACAATCGCGCGATACAACCGCTCGGCCCCGCCCAGATTTTTCTTTTTGGCAAGGATGTGAGCCTTGATAAAGCGCAGAAAAATTGAACTCGGGTCTTCCGCCAGCAACTCATCAAGCCGAGCAGCTGCGCCGTCTATATCGTCTTGAAGAACCATGATCCGGATCAGAGCAATCTCGGCTGGCAGGCCGAATTCCGGGTCTTCCGCAAGTTCGTTCAGGAATGCGGTCAGTTCGTTGGTGCGCTTCTGGGCCGCCAGCATCTGAGCTCTGAGCTCTCTTGATTTCCGGCGCGTGTCCGGGTCCTTCAGCGGTTTAAGCGCCTGCAACACTGCATCAAGGCGAGCCCAATCCTGAAGATTCAAATAAACCTGGCCCAATTTCAACAGCAGTTCCGGGTGGTTTGGGTTCTCGCGCAACGAGTCAATCAGGATGCCCTCTGCGATCTTCAGGTTGTCTTCTTCGATCAGGTGGCGGGCATAGTCCAAGGTCTCGGTCGGCGCGTTTTGGGAAACGTCCGTCGCTAGCGCCAGCATTTCACCCATCAGGTCCCGGTCACCGTTGCGTTCATGTGCTTGGGCCATCAGGGTCATGAGTTGCGGATCACGCGGGGTGTACTCAAGGGCTTTGCGCAGAAGTAAAATGGCGTCGCCAATATTGTAATCCTCGATCAGCCACGCGGCTTCCAGCTTTACCGCCTCCACCTGTGTAGGATCCTCGGCAAGTACATTCTCGATAACGGCCCGTCCCTCCGGCTGATTGCCGGACAGGATGAGCATCCGCGCAAATTCCACTTCATTCTCGCGGGTCTGGGTGGTGCGTTCTGCGCCATCGAGCAGCGCCCGCATATCGGCGAGCGCACCTTCCGTGTCACCAGATTCAAACAGCAACGCTGCCCGCATCGTGTTGAAACGCGACGTGTTGGGGCCTCCTGCGGCGATGACAGAGTCCATCTCGAAGATTGCGGCGTCGAAACCGCGATATTCAGTCAGGAACGCAACAAGTCTTTGAACAGAAAAGTAATCGTCGGACAGGGGAACCGCCTTCGTACGCAGGACATCTTCGGCACTGTCCAGATCTCCCTGGTCGATGTAATACTCGACCAGCATTTGCTCCACGCCTTTGTCATCCGGAAAAACATCGATCATCTGCCTGAGCTGCTTTTCGATTTCCTCGGGCTTTTGCAGCATCTGCAGGGCATGAAGACGGATAGTGTACAGGTTACCCGGTTCTGGCCCATAAGTTAGGGCCGCATCGACCTCGTCAAGCACATCGTACCAATCCTGGGCGCGGACAAGGTGATCGATTGCGATCTGCCGGGCCGTCATGATTTCGGGGTGATCTTCCAGTATTTCACGAGCGGTTTTGATCGCCAGATCCACTCCGACGTCGTCTCCGGCTCTGACGGCATCAATATAGGCCAGTGTGTTGCTGAGGGATTTGATCTCAATGTCATCCGGAGCCAGCTCGGATGCTTTCCCGACATAACGGAGCATGTCCTCCCACTTTGCCAGTTCCAGCGCCATTTCCGCCAAAGCGCGATAGCCCTCGAGATTGTCGGGGTACTGTTCAACCAAAAGCAGATACTGACTGTAAGAGAGGGTGATATTGCCGCGCTCGCGTTCCAGTCGGGCAAAGGTCAGGCGCGCCTCCTTGTGCTTGCCATTCAGCTTGAAAACGTTCTTGAACTCGATCAGCGCCCGATCAACATCGCCTTCTTCCAGATGGGCCAGGCCCGCCTGATAGTGCGCTTCGGCTCGTTCTTCAGCAGAGTCGCAGGCGCTTAGAAGTAAAGTCACGACAAAAAGGACAACCGCCAAGCCCTTGTGTATGGGGCTATCGGTTTTGCTCATGATTGAAACTCCTGCGAAATCCAATGGTGAAGCACACGCGGCCGACCCTGATGTTTGGCAGCCTGCCTCGTTCTCAACACCCGGTGCCGCGAAGTACGACGAAAACGGTCTGGAAAAGAACAGATAGATCGGTGCCAAACGACATGGTCTTCCAGTACTCGGTGTCGTGGTAGGCACGTTCGGCAAAAGAAGACTGGTTACGTCTGGAAACCTGCCACAGACCGGAAATGCCGGGGCGCATGGCATAATAAACTTTACTGGGGTAAAGCTTTTTCTGGTTCACCATCATGGGGCGGGGGCCGATTAGGGACATTTCGCCAACAAGAACGTTCCAGAACTGCGGCAACTCATCCATCGACGATTTTCGCAGGAACGCACCGGCCTTGATGATACGTGGGTCATCGCGAAGCTTTTGGTTGCGCTCCCATTCCTCCCGGGCCTCGGGGTTGGTGGCCAGGTGCTTTTCAAGGACAGCCTCTGCATCGTTCACCATGGTACGCAGTTTGAGCAGGTGGAATGTCTTGCCGTTTCGCCCAACCCGCTCCTGCCAGTAAAAGGGGTTAACCCCCTGGCAGATCAGCAGCACCGAAAACAGAAGGACCAACGGAACAACGAATGGAGCTGTCAGCAGCACGAATGCAATGTCGAAAACGCGTTTGCCTGCACGCCTGTAAAATCCGGCATAATGTGCCGAGGCTGGCATCACAGGAATATTAGAGAGGCCGGCATTGGCCACATCTTTGGAATGGATTGTCACTATTTAAACCCCCAGCACACGCAAATACCCAAGAAACACCTACACACTCAGGAACTAACTACTCTCGAACCTCTGAATTCATACAAAATTTGTTATACTTTTATGTCGATTACCAGTTTGCGGGTGTCCTCTGATCCCGGCGACGTGCTCAGACAGCACCCACGGACCAGAGGTTAACAAATTCCCGAAAGCTTGCAAAATATAAATCTGGCGTGACAGGGGCTTTGCGCTGCGAAGGGCCATGATCCGGCAGCGTCAGCGGGTGGTGTCTATAACCATGATTGGGGTGAAAGTAGAACGATTGTGCAACAAGCAAAAACAATGACATCATTACTTTGGAATTGACGTGTTTTTGGACTTAATATGAAAGAGTGAGAATCAAGAGCGACCCATGGCGTGACTTGCAGTTTTTTTAGCATAGAAGCGAAACAATCTCGTTGAATTGTTTCAATTGAGGCCTTGTCGGGGTTAATGCCAATCCCATAGAAATTAGTAATGCCCGCGACCTTGATGTTGTGGCACTATAGCACCCAAATATTTGTCAGTTTATCTAACATCTCGGTATAGAGTAAGGAATTTCTGGTGGTTCAAGGTGCAAGTTTGACTAATCTCCGAGAAGCCGAAATCAATTTTGACAAGACGGAAGGCGATCGGAGTGCCATGGCTTCCAGCGACGGGTTTTATCTTGAATATTTCGGACTTGATCAGCGGCCGTTCACGCTGCTGCCGGATCCGGGGTTCATGTATTGGTCACCCCTTCACAAACGCGGTTATTCGATCCTGCAATTCGGCATCATGAGCTGTGCGCCAATTACCGTGCTTACCGGAGAAATAGGGGCAGGGAAAACGACTCTGGTCCAGCACCTCCTGAGTGATATGGGGGATTCGATCGCCGTGGGGCTGATCTCGAACGCGCAGGGCGGCGGCGGAGAGTTGCTGCAATGGGTTCTGCATGCCCTGGGCCTGCCGATCGAGAAAGACGCCACCTACGTCCAGATGTTCCAGGAGCTGCAGGACTTCCTAATTTCGGAATACGCCCAGGGGCGACGGGTGGTTCTGATTTTTGACGAGGCACAGAACCTAACTGTTGAAGGGCTGGAAGAAATCCGGATGCTGACCAACATCAACGCAAATACCGATGAATTGATTCA
>NZ_JBXWSL010000084.1:0-9143 GCF_059613425.1 Ruegeria sp. BHSA123
CGGCTCGACCCAGCGAATGGATTTTGAACAACTCGAGGCATGGGTGCCTCGTGTGCGGCGGGTGGCTGAACAAATCAGCACCGAGGCGCAGGCATGGCGTTTCCCTGAAACGCGACCAGACCTCGGCAATGACAGGATGCAAGCGACATGACAGGTGTAACCCTGAACCAAGCAATAAAGCGGTACGGCCAGACGCAAGTCATTCACGGCATCGACTTGCAGATCGAAGATGGTGAGTTCTGTGTTTTCGTTGGCCCTTCGGGATGTGGCAAATCCACATTGCTACGGATGATCGCAGGTTTGGAAGAAACGTCGGAAGGCAAGATCCACATAGGAGCGCGGGACGTAACCCATATGGACCCGGCCAAACGCGGTGTGGCGATGGTCTTCCAGACCTATGCGCTTTATCCGCATATGACCGTGGCGGAAAATATGGGCTTTGGGCTGCGCATGAACGGTGTCCCAAAGGCCGAGATCACCAGAAAAGTGCAGGAAGCCTCGAACATTCTGAAACTTGACCAGTATCTCAAACGCAAACCCAAGGCTCTGTCTGGTGGGCAACGGCAGCGGGTTGCTATTGGCCGTGCCATCGTTCGGGGCCCCGACGTTTTCCTGTTTGACGAACCCTTGTCCAATCTGGACGCCGAGTTGCGCGTGGAAATGCGTGTTGAGATCGCGCGCCTTCATCAGGAAATCGGTGCGACTATGATTTACGTAACCCATGATCAGGTCGAAGCCATGACCATGGCCGACAAGATCGTCGTGCTGCGGGATGGTCGTATCGAACAGGTCGGGGCTCCGATGGATTTGTACCGCGATCCCGACAACCGGTTTGTCGCAGGTTTCATCGGTTCGCCAGCAATGAACTTTCTGGAATGTGACTATGGGGATGGCCATGTCTCCCATCCCGCGCTAGGCAAGCCGTTGCCCGTTTCTGCAACTATCCCCTCGGGTCGGACGAAAGTGACATTGGGCATGCGGCCCGAACATATTCAGATTGACCGTTCGGCCGATACTTGCACCGTGGATCTGACCGAAGCTTTGGGCGGCGTGTCCTATTCCTATTTACGGACACCAAATGGTGATAAGCTGATCGTTGAGGAACGGGACGATCAGCGAAGCAGAACCGGGGACCGGATCGGCATCGCCCTACAGCCAGAGCGTGTGATGTTTTTTGATCCAGAGACCGGGCAACGGTTTCGTTAATCACGACCTTCCAGCCCAAGGGCAGTCCTCCCAGTCCCAAGAGTTTCACGACACATAATCTGACCCGTGGCAAAACGCGCGGGCAGATGTGATTGATTCCTAGTCAAACGTGATTTAAGGGAAGCCCTGTCAAAACAGAGTCACCCAGGGGCTGTATCGTGATTTCGCCCCTCTCGCGCCACGCAATTGTGGTTGCAACTCTTGGATAGCACGCCCCGAAAGGCTTAAAAAAGGTAAAAGAATATGGCAGATAAATCGAACTTCGACATATTGTATACCATTGTAGACGAAGCGCCAGAACTGGCCAGCGCCTCGTTCCTGCCCATCATCCGCAAGTTCGCATCTGCTGCGGGCGTTCGCGTTGGCACCAAAGATATTTCCCTTGCGGGACGCATTCTGGCAGCATTCCCCGAGAACCTTACTGACGATCAGCGGGTAAGCGACGATCTGGCTGATTTGGGCGAGCTGGTGAAGACACCTGATGCCAATGTCATCAAGCTGCCGAATATCTCTGCCTCGGTTCCACAGTTGGTTGCGGCCATCGAAGAACTGCAATCGCAGGGTTACGACATTCCGACTTACCCGGCAGAGCCTGCAACGGATGAGGAAAAGACGATCCGCGCTCGTTATGACGCGATCAAAGGTTCCGCTGTTAACCCGGTTCTGCGCGAAGGGAACAGTGACCGCCGTGCGGCGCGTGCCGTGAAAAACTATGCCCAGAACAACCCGCATTCGATGGGCGAATGGGCGTCGGACAGCAAGACCAAAGTGTCGTCCATGCCGGCCAATGATTTCTATGCAAACGAGATTTCGGCCACCATCACCGCAGCACAAGCAGGCGATGCGACAATCGAATTTGAAGGCAAGGATGGTGACGTCACCGTTCTGAAAGACGGCTGGTCGCTGGAAGAAGGGACCATCGCCGACGCGACTTTCATGTCGGTCAAGGCACTGTCTACGTTCCTTGCAGATGCCATTGAGGACACCAAGAAAGACGGGACCATGTTCTCGCTGCATATGAAAGCCACGATGATGAAGGTTTCAGACCCGATCATCTTTGGCTATGCGGTCAAAGCGTGGCTGGCCCCCGTGTTTGAAAAATTCAGCGCGGAACTGGATGCGTTGGGTGTGAACCCAAATTCAGGCCTGGGTGCATTGCTGGAGCGCGTACAGGGTCACGCCGACATCATGACGGCCATCGACGCGATCAAGGCGGACCGCCCGTCCATGTATATGGTGGATTCGGACCGCGGAATCACGAACCTGCATGTCCCATCGGATGTAATCATTGATGCCTCAATGCCTGCAGTGATCCGCGCCGGGGGTAAGGGCTGGGATGAGACGGGTGCCAAAGGTGACACCAACTGTGTGATCCCTGATCGCTGCTACGCGACCGTCTATGATGAGGCCATTAAGTTCTTCAAAGCCAATGGCGCGTTGAACCCGTCCACTGCCGGAGCCGTGGCGAACGTGGGCCTGATGGCTCAGAAAGCCGAGGAATACGGTTCGCACCCGACAACTTTCGAGGCACCGGCGGATGGTACAATCCGCATCGTTCTGCCCAATGGTGAAACGTTGCACAGCCACGGTGTCGAGGCCGGCGATATCTGGCGCGCCTGCACCGTCAAAAAGGCGCCAATTGAGAACTGGATTCAGTTGGCCATGGACCGTCAGCGTCTGACCGGTTCCGAGGCGATTTTCTGGTTGGACGCAAACCGGGCCCATGACGCAGAGCTTATCAAATATGTCAAACCGGCGCTTGAGGCCGCTGGCGTGGCCGACAAGTTCCTGATCATGGCCCCACGCGAAGCGACTCGTCAGTCGTTGGAGACGATCACAGCAGGTAATGACTCGATTGCCATCACCGGCAACGTGCTGCGGGATTATCTGACTGACCTGTTTCCAATCCTGGAACTGGGTACCTCGGCCAAGATGCTCTCCATCGTCAAACTGATGAACGGTGGCGGTTTGTTCGAAACTGGAGCTGGTGGTTCGGCGCCCAAACACGTGCAGCAGTTGGTCGAGGAAAACCATCTGCGCTGGGATTCGATGGGTGAGTTCTGTGCATTGGGTGAATCTCTGAACTTCCTTGCCGATAGCAAAGGCAACGAAAAAGCGGGCATTCTGGGTGCAGCGGCCGAAGCGGCGACGCAGGGTATTCTGGACAACAACCGCTCACCCAGCCGCAAAGTTGATCAGCCGGACAATCGCGACAGCCACTATTGGTTTGCACGCTACTGGGCTGAGGCTTTGGCCGCCCAGTCCGAAGATACGGAACTGGCTGCCGAGTTTGCATCGCTGGCCAAGGATCTGGCCGTCAACGAAGGGCAAATCCTGTCGGAGTTGGCCGCAGCGCAAGGTCAAGCTGCGGATTTGGGCGGTTACTATCACACCGATCCGGCCAAAACGGCAGCGGTTATGCGGCCCAGCACAACGTTGAACGCAATCATCGGCTAATCGCTAACGGCAAAACAGGTGATCCTTTGCCTGTTCAAAACACGGAAAGGGACCGGCACAGTTGTGCGGTCCCTTTTTTGTATCGTCGACACTGTCACGGAAAGTGGGTTGAGAAAAGTATTATGCATTTACAATGCTTTATAATGAATTTGTTTGTACTTACGGGATTCCCCTAATAGCACGGCAGCTCTGACTGTTTTAAACCTTGGATAACACAGAATTTCACTGGTGATGCCTCAGGGCCTTATCACTCACTCAGAGAATGACCAGCATTTGGGGTGCTGGTCATTTCATTTTGGTTCTCAGAATTTGCTGGGCAGCCAAGCAGTTCAACCATGGTTGAACACGAACACTATATCGAGTGCTCACAAAAATACTGGAGACTGGGTCTTAGCCAACGCGCCGGGGTTCTGGGTTGGCAATCGGCGTCTGTGTTCTTTTCGTTCCGTACGCTGCAACACCTTTGTGTCGCAGATAAGACAGGCGACGCGCCTCACGCCGGGCAAGTGCCAGAGATTCCAGGATCAGCGCGCACACGATTGACAGCATGGTTCCGACAAAACCGGATACCGCGACAACCAAGGACGGAATTCGGTCAACTAAGCCAGTTTCCAAAAACTCGCGGAAAACCGATACGAACACGAACAGCGAAGGTAAGAATATCAACAATGCCAAAGACAGGAAGAACGCGATTGGCTTTTCGTCTTTGATCAAAAGGCCAATCATTTTGAGAATTCGCCACCCATCTGAATATGTGGCCAGTTTGGAGTTTGAATCCGGAAGCCGTGAGACATATTTTGTCTCTACTTCTCCAATCGGCATACGCATCTGCATCGCGTGCACTGTAAGTTCAGTTTCAATTTCGAAACCGTTGGAAACCGCTGGAAAGCTTTTGACAAAGCGTCTGCTGAAAACACGATAACCGGACAGCAGGTCGTTGATTTTGCTGTTAAAGAAGAATTTCACCAGTCCGCTGAACAAGGCGTTTCCAAACTTATGACCCCTACGATAGGCTTGAATGTCCTCGTTAACACGCGCGCCATTAACCATATCAAGGTTTTGCGAGACCAGCAGATTAATCATGTCAGGTGCTGCCATACTGTCGTAGGTCGCATCCCCGTCTGCCATAACGTAGACATCCGCATCTACGTCAGCAAACATCCTACGGACAACGTTGCCTTTACCCTGATATGTTTCAGAATAGACCAGCGCGCCAGCGTCTTGCGCGATTCTGGCTGAGCCGTCCGTGGAATTGTTGTCGAATACGTAGATTACCGCCTCCGGCAGGGCGGCGCGAAACTGCTTGACAGTTTCACCAATGGCAATCGCCTCATTGTAACACGGTAAGATAACAGCAACCTCCAGCCCCGGCAATGACGCCCGTGTCAGAGATCCGTTTCTTAATTTCAAGGCAGCCTGTATCATACGTAACTCAAGCTCGCTCGGGTGTGTCATTTGAAGGAAAATTGCACTTCATTCCCAAGATGCTGCGCGCATGAGGCATTTCTGAAGCAGATAAATGGCCGAATTTTGGCATCCGATTGAAACGCCCTGATAATTCAAAAAAAATGGGCCGGTTCAAGTACCGGCCCCAAAGTTTCAGCTGAACCAAGGGATCAGTTCGAAGCCGCGTTCAACTTTGCGTTTTGCTCACGCAGCGTATCCGAGATGATCGCGTACCATTCACCGGATTGACGCATTTCGATCAGACCCTTGTTCATCATCGCGATGTATTCGCGCGCGAACGGGTTGGTGCGATGCGCAAGGAAGCTCATCGACGACAGTGTAGACACATAGGGGTTCTCAACGATGTCAGCCGAAGTCAAACCCATGTCTTTCATTGTCGATGCGAACAGATCAACTTCGAATGCCGCAACATCTGCGGTTCCGGTCAATACAGCGTCAAGGCAATCACGGGCCGAGCTCGGTTGAACCACAGTCGTGTTCTCGCGGTTCAGTCCCTGTTCTTCCAGAACAACCATGCTCCAGCCTGCCATACGGCAAATAGTCGAACCTTCTAGGTCCTTGAAGCTGGTCGCGCTTGCGTATTCGCTTTCCGGCAGTGTGAAGAAGCCACCGACGATATCGTAAACCGGGACGGAAGCTACGAATTGAGTGCAGCGAGCTTCGGTTTCCGGGGACCATTCGTATGTACGATTGGTACAATCCGGAACGGTCCATGCAATTGAAATATCGAAGGCACCAAGCGGCAACAGTGTATCCAGATGCGAACTCCAGTCGTCGACAAAGCTGACTGAATACTCACGGCTGTTTCCGGCCCGCTGAAGGCTGGTCGTTGCCAGGCGGGTCATGATGCCCCCGCCGTTCAGAGATTCGGTTGTGAACGGTTCCCATCCGTTACCCGCCACCATCTTGATCGGCGGCGCATAGACATTCGAGCGCTTGACGCTGGCTGCGCGCTTTTCTTCAGCAGCGATGATTTCCTGCGCGCTTTGGCCGTTCGGCAGGCTGCCGTCTTCACAGGGTAGGGCCAGCACCAGCCCAGGATTAAGAGACCCTGGGTTTGTGATAGCGTTCCTGTTCGCGTTGAAGATCGGCTGGTAGTTCGAGGTGCCATAGGCGGCGATGGCGATGGTTGCCAACGTGTCGCCGTCTTGCACTGTATAGTTTGTACACGCTTCCTGTGCAGCGGCAGCACCCGCGCTCAGAGCTGTGATGGCGGTTGCCGACAGCACTAGTTTCTTAATCTTCTCGTTAAACATTTCCACTTCCTCCAGACTTTTGTTTGTCAGGCCAAACATGGCCTTATCCATTTTCCATTTGATGGCGCAGGGCGGTCGAAACGATGTCGCGCCATTCGCCAGACTGCTGCATGATTGCCAGACCCTGATTCAGCGTCTCCAAGATCGCTTCCCCATCAGGATTATCTTTATGGGTCATGACATTAAGCGACTTGATCGCCGCCAGGTTGGGGTTTTCGATAATCCGGTGTTTATAGCCAAGCCGCGCGATGGCTTCCTCGGCCAGATGCGCCTCGATTGCCACGATATCGGCGGTTCCGTTCATCACAGCGTGAAAGCAGTCGTCGGGCGACGTGGGCCGCAGCAACTTGATGACGGGTTCGTAAAGGCTCACCGCGTCCATATGAGACAGCGACCAGCCTTCCGGGCGGCAGATCGTTGTTCCGGCAAAGTCTGCATATGTCAACGTTTGTTCGTACCCCGATCCGTCGCGAGCAAAGAATGTATCCACGACCTCGTAGAACGGGTTCGAGAAATTGTAGGTCTCACACCGGTTGCGGTCGCTTTCGGACAGCGCTTCTGCATCTTCGCAATTTGGGCGCGACCAGGGGAAAGTGCCATCAAAAGCAAGTGTTGGCATCAACAGATCCAGATGCGACGACCAATCGTTCACGAACTGAATTTTATACGCTTGTTCTGGCGCGGCCCGCAGCATCGCTGTCTCAACCAGTTGCGTATAAAGCCCCCGGTTGGGCAGCGCTTCGTCTGTAAACGGAGCGTAATTGCCGCCGGTGATCAACAGCAACTGACGATCACGAATTTCAGGGCGCGTTTCAGCGTTAGCATTTCTGATCAGTGCGGCGGCTTCCGAGCGGGCTGCCTCAATCTCTTCTTTTGCTGCGGCACGTGCAGCCACGACCGCATCTTCACTCGCCTTCTTTGCCTCAGCTTCTGCCGCTGCAACGCGCGCTTCCGCTTCGGCCACGGCTTTTTCCGCGCGTTCTTCGGCAGCTTTTACCAGTTCCGAGGCCATTTCCGCTGCCAGGCGTCCGGCTTCCGTGTCGGGCAGCTCAGGTGCGCGCCCGACATCTTCCAGACATGGCAGATTTAAAACGTCACCAATACGAATGATATTGGGGTTTGTGCCGATAACATCCCGGTTCGCATCGTAGATTGGCCGAAAATCTTCGGTCGCGTAAACTCGGATTGCCAATTCCCGCAGGCTGTCGCCGCGCTGAATCTCGTAGCTTGAACATGCCTCTTGCGCTGACGCCGCGCCGGTGGCGGCGGCAAGGGCAAGGCTTGATATGATAAGGTGTTTTCTCATGGGTCCTGTTGCTTTGCCTGGTTATTTTCTGGTAAGTTTCGCGACTGCGATCGACAGATTGTCTTGATCGGGATCGTCCTTGGCCTGGACAGCCAGTTGCAAGGCTTCGGCGATTTCCTGTGCCAGATCTTGCTGGTGTTCACGCAGAATTTCCTGAATCTCAGCGTCGCTGAGATACTGAAGCCCGTCACTGCCAAGGATCAGAATATCAGCGGGTGACACGATCAGCGGGTCTTCTGGGCAATCCACTTTTGGAATGGCACCCCCCATGATCACCGACGTCAGTTGGTTTCTGTCCAATCCCCGTGCTTCAGCTTCCGAAAGCTCACCCGCGGCCAGTTTTGCGTCGATCACGGGGGCCATCGAGTGGTCTTCGTTCACCTGTGTCAACCTGCCTTCGCGGAACAGGTAAAGGGGGCTGTCTCCGATCGATATCCTGAACACACGCTGACCCAGAAAGAGGACACCCAACAAGGTGGAGCCCATGTTGAAACCCTGGCCCTGTGCCTCGTTATGGTCGGATATCGCTGCATTGGCTTGCATGGCTGCCAACGGCAGCGCGTCAATTGCGGCTCCTTCGTTTAAGGTATCGGCTTCTAGCTCGCTATCCAGCGCGTTCCGCCAGGCGGTAATCACCATTTCTGAAGCCACTTCGCCCGCCTCGTGGCCACCCATACCGTCAGCGATCGCAATATAGCCCGCGTCCGATGCATCGAACATGCGCGCAGCAATCGCGTCTTCCTGCGTTTCCCGCTGACCCTGGTTCAGGATCAGTGCAACATCATATGCCGGAGTCGCCAGCATCTATCAGGAATCCCGCCAATCAAAACCTTCATCGCAGAAGGCCATAAATCGGATTGAGGTTTCACTGATGCGGATCAGATCACCGCTGGAGAGCGCGATTGTGCTTAGAACGGGTTTACCATTCAGGCGAACAAGGTTGGCTTTTCCGCCATGCCCCAGATAGCATTTTCGATCTTCGGGGTCATAAGCAATAACGGCGTGGTTCGAACGTGAAATACCCGTGTCGCCGAAATCCAGTTGGATCGCCTGGTCATCGTTTCGACCGATTTGCATCAAGCCTTCGGTCAGGGTGATGCTGGCGCCCCGTCCGGGACCTGCCGTCACCACCAGCCAACCAACCGGGAAAGTTTCCTGAGCGGCTTCGGTTTTTGAGACGGGTTCTGATGTTTCAATCAATTCCTGAACATGCGTGTCCGCACGCTCAAACCCAAGGAACGTTGTTTTGACCCGCGAGCGACGGTCTTCGGCCGGGGCGGCAGGCGTGGGTTGAGTCTGTACGGCAACCTCTTCTTCCAAAGCCGGTTCTTGCACGGATGGGGCTGCAACCTCAGCTTCCACCGCTTCCGGCGCGCTCATTTCCACTACATCCAGAGGCAGCGTATCTTCATCCGGTGTTTCGGCAGGTTCGTCGGCTACATGCAAAGTGA
>NZ_JBXWSL010000085.1:0-9231 GCF_059613425.1 Ruegeria sp. BHSA123
AGCGCATAAGCGGGTGGAATCGACAAAGGCCCCAGCGGATCAAGCAGCCATTTTGGTGCTTTGCGCATGATCCCTGGGGTTGCAAGCGGCACGATATCTGTAAAGGCAAAGGCCCCGGCATTGCCCTTTGACGCTCCGGCTGCAACGCCTTCACGGTCCAGCACCAGCACCTGCCTTCCACGCTTTTGCAATTCCAGCGCAGCGCTGATGCCAATGATGCCAGCACCGATCACAACTATGTCCGTTTTGGTGTCATGCTGCATGGTTACAGGTTCTCAAATCGTGGTGCGGGGTCGGGGACCGGACAGTGTCTGTCCCCGGACTTGATTTCAAAGCGCGATACCATCACGGAACGGATCATTCGGCGCGAAAACCAACCTGCCTTCCGACATGATATGCGCCTGCCCGGTTAGGGTGGGAATGACACCCCCGTTTGGGCCGGGTTGGTAGCTCAGCACATAGGGGCTGCCGATCACGCTTTCCTGCACAATCTCTTCCCCGGCGGCCAGCGCCCCGTTTTCCGCCAGACAGGCGAGGCGCGCCGAACTGCCCGTACCGCAGGGCGACCGGTCATATTGATTGTCCGGGCACAGTACAAAGTTGCGGCTGTGAACATCCTTGTTGGGGGATTGATCCTGTAGGATCACGTGATCGACCAGTTCTCCGTTTTCACCACGCACGCCCTGTGCGATGCAGGCTTCACGTATGGCGATGGTCAGATCTGTCAACGCACGAAAATTTCCCGGATTCACCGGGATCGGGCTGGGATCAACAATGAAGAACCAATTTCCGCCATAGGCAAGATCGCCGGTTATCGACCCATGGCTGCCGACCTCAATTTGCACAGCTGCCCGCACGCGGCGGCTCTCGACATTTGTGACGCGCACGGTATTGGCGTCCAGCAACTCCACCGAGATGACCCCGACCGGGGTTTCCACCCGGTGCGTGCCCGGCCGGATCCGACCCATATGGGCCAGAGTGACACCCAAACCGATGGTGCCATGCCCGCACATGCCCAGAACGGCATCCGCATCGAAATAGATCACGCCGGTCTCGCATCTTGAATCTTCGGGCGCGACCAGAAGCGCGCCCACCATTCCGGGCTGTCCGCGCGGTTCCAGTAAGATGGATTTGTAGAACACCTCATGCTCGGTGGCCAAGCGTCGTGCACGCTCGGCCAGTGGGCCGGACCCCAGATCGGGGCCACCGTCGAGGATTACCCGCGTAGGCATTCCCCCGGTGTGACTGTCAATCACATGCATTCAGCAATGACCCCGCCCTGGTCGGACCAATCAGTAAACCAAGTGCGGAACAGGTCGTATTGCTGTTCGCAATAGTTGCGCTGGGCATCCGTCAACTCGTCGGTTTCGTTGAAGTGCAAGCGGTACTCTTCTTCGCCGTTCAGGACCAGCAGGTGTTTGTAATACAGTACCAGATCGGTGCCTTCGTCAAAGCTGGCCAGCACGCCAAAGGCTTCTTCCAGTTCCCGCGCGCGAAGGCGGGCTTCGGCATGACCGGCTGCCGCTTTCTGACACAGGGCCGCCAGCAGAAGTGCCTCTTTTGGCAGGGCAGTGCCAATCCCTGTGATCGAGCCGGTGGCGCCGCAATTGACGAAGCCATGGTAGACTTCGGTGTCTACACCAACCATCAGTGTGACCTGATCATCTTTCGAGGTAATGTGTTCCGCCGCATAGCGCAGATCGCTTTTGCCACCGAATTCCTTGAACCCAACCAGGTTGGGATGATCTGCGCGCAGTTCCAGGAACAGATCGGCGCGCGTCGCAAAGCCGTAAACCGGGCTGTTATAGATGATTGCCGGAATATCAGGTGCAGCCGACAGGATCGCTTTGAAATGGTTGCGCTGCGCCGCGATGGACGATCCACGCGACAATACACGCGGGATCACCATAAGCCCTGCCGCACCAACTTTTTGCGCATGTGCGGCAAGCGCTACGGCGGATTTCGAATTTATCGCACCGGTGCCGACGACAACGGGCAGTCCGGCTGCGATCAGACGTTCGACACCTTCCATCCGTTCGGCATCCGACAAGAGAGGCCAATCGCCCATCGAGCCGCAATAGACCACGGCGGACATGCCTGCTTCGATCATTTCCTTGCCCTTTTTCACCAGCGCGTCGAAATCCGGTGTCCGGTCCGGCTTGCAGGGGGTCATCAGGGCTGGCATGGTGCCGGTGAAGATATTCTGGGACATGAAGGTAACCTTCCTAATTGTATTGGGGCGGGGGCTTTTATCGCACATTCGACAGGAATTTGCGGGTATGTTCGGATTGGGCTTCGCTAAAAATCTGCGCGGGCGGACCGATCTCTTCCATCACGCCCTGATGAAAAAAAGCAACCCGGTCTGATACATCACGAGCGAAACCCATCTCATGCGTGACACAAATCATCGTCATCCCTTCTTCGGCCAATAACCGCATCGTGTCGAGAACCTCGCCCACCAGTTCAGGATCCAGCGCCGAGGTTGCTTCGTCAAACAGCATGTATTCCGGCTCCATCGCCAGCGCGCGGGCAATGGCAAGTCGCTGCTGCTGACCGCCCGATAAGGCCGAGGGAAAGACGTTCAGCTTCTCGCCCAACCCTACATGGGTCAACTGCTTTGCGGCAATGTCACACGCCTCGTCCCTCGACTTGCCTTTGACAATCTTCGGGGCCAACGCAACGTTTTCCAGTGCTGTCAGGTGCGGAAAGCTGTTCCATTGCTGGAACACCATCCCCAGCTTTGTGCGCAGCTTGTTGATGTCGGTGCCTTTAGCATGAACATCAATGCCATCAACCCTGACCGATCCTTGCTGGATCGGTTCCAGCCCGTTGATGCAATAGAGAAGGGTCGATTTACCGGAGCCTGACGCACCGATCACCGACAGAACTTCTCCTTTCTGCACATCCAGATCGATGCCTTTCAGCACATGCAGCGATCCGAAATATTTGTGCAGGTCGCGAATTTCGATCATTGGGCCCACCTTTTTTCTAGTGACGCGGAATACCGCGAAATCGGATAGCTGAGCGCGAAATAGAACGCGCCAGCGATTGTCAGGATCAGGAACGGTTCCTGCGTGCGGGTGATCAGGATCTGGCTGGCCTTGAGCAGCTCGACATAGCCCAGAACTGAGACCAGTGCGCTGTCTTTCATCACACCCAACGCGACCCCGACCCATGCCGGGAACACCGCGCGCCCACCGATCGGGAAGACGACATAGCGCAGATCCTGCCAATAGGTCATGCCCAGACTGCGCGCCGCGCGGCGCATCGGATCGCCGACGGCCTCAATCCCGCCGCGCGCCACATTCGCAACCAGTGCTGCTGTGTAGATGGATAGGATCACCACGCCCGAGGCGAACGGGTCCAGATTGAGTCCGACAATAGGTGCAAAGTTGTAAAACAGCACCAGTTGGATGATCAGAGGGACCGAACGGAAGATATCCAAAACCGGAGCCAACGTCAGGGTCGCTGCCAGTTTGCCCTCGTACAGAAGCCAACCGCACACCACGCCAAAAACCGTTCCAATGGAAATCGAAAGCATTGAGATCCAGAGCGTTCGCAGCGCGGCTTCGCCCAGAAACCACAGATCGTTGATGTTGAAGCCGCTGAAAAAGCTGACAGTGGGTTGCATCTGTGCCTCCTTCAGTAGCGGAAAAGCCGGGACGCCAGCAGGCGCGAGGCAAAAAGGATGATTTTGACGATCACGTAGTAGATGACCGCGGTGACGGCGAAATATTCAAAGATTCGGAAAGTGCGCGAGGCAAAGAACTGCGTCTCGCCCGACAGTTCCCGGAAGCCGACCAGCATACCCAGTGACGACATCAAAACAGCCCAGACCATCTGGTTCGTGATCGGATGATAGACAATGCGAAACACCTGCGGGATCACGACGCGTGTGTAAGCCTGCCACGCGTTCATGCCCAGCGATCGCGACGCACGTAACTGTGTCTCGGGGACGGCCTGAAAGCCGCCACGGAAGTTTTCAGCCAGATAACCGGCGCAATTGAATGTCAGTCCGGCCAGCACGATGAAGTACGGCGACAGATGCAGGCCAAAGGCACCAAGCCCGAAGCCGAAAAAGAACAGCTGGAACAGTGCCGGAGTATTGCGCGCCAGTTCGACCCAGGCTGAGGCGAACCAGTAAGGCAGTCCTTTCAGGTGCAGCCGCGTCAGTGCCAGACAAAGCCCGATGATGATGCCAAGGACCATTGCCAGCACGGCAACCTGTATCGTCAGCAGCGATGCTTCAAGCAGGTCTGGCAGGCTTTTCATCACCGGCCGCCAATGGAAGTTATAGTCGAACACGGGTGTTCCTCGCGCAATTTACCAGTCCTTTCGCCCGAAGAGAACCGGGCGAAAGGTTGGTACGGTAAAGGATCAGTACATTACGCCGGGAATGCGAAGTTCGGGGGCTTCGCCACCGACATAATTTCCCCAATGCTCCTGATAGCGGCCCGAACGCACCTGGTGGGTCACGAACAGGTTCAGGAAGTTCAGCCAGGTGACATCTTCGCGCTTGCCGACAACCGAAGTGTAGTCGGTGGTCCATGGCATGCGAGGACCGGCAACAACAGTGTCATATTGCTGGGTAATCGGCAGCACGGCAGTGTTTGTGGTAATGCCGATATCGGCCTTGCCCTGAGCCACCGCCAGGAACACTTCATTCTCGGATTGATAGCCCTGATAATTGCCTTCTTCACCCCATTCGGCGGCGATCTTCAGCCATTCCTGCTCGGGCACGGTGCCGATCGCGGCAGCCACGCGCTTGCCACGGATATCCTCGAAGGTTTCAATGCCACTTTCGGCATTCACCACACCCTGCGCATAATAGATGGCGTAAGGAATGGTAAAGCCCACCGTCCGCGCCCGTTCAAGGCTGTCCGAGGTTGCTCCGAACACAACGTCTGCGCGTCCGGTGACGATCACTGGCAGGCGTTCCGCCCAGGTCAGCGGCAGGATTTCGGCCTCAACTTCAAGAGCGGCGGCCAGATCATTGCAGTATTCGACATCAAAGCCTGCCGGTTCGTTATTCGCGTCGCGATACCCAATTGGCGGAAAATCCAACACAACACCGCAGCGCAATGTCCCGCGATCTACGACATCGTCCAGCGTGTCCGCCATCGCATGAACCGTGGTGATGGTGGTGAGGGCCGCCAGTGCGGCGAGTTTCTTGAGCATGTGATCCTCCCTGAATCAATCGATACGCGCAGCTATAGAGGATATTGTATCCAACATCCAGTATTTTGTTGAGCAGGGAAAGCCTGCTTTCAAAGGGTGTCATGGCTCTTGGGTGCGATTGAAATGACTGACTTGGCCCGCGTGGAAGGCCGTCATTCGACGGTGGCCAAATGGAATTGGCACCAGGTATTACTGAGTTGGAGGTTTTGGCCGAAAGTGGTCCGTCGTCAAACGTGAAGGTGCATTGTGCTCAGAAGCCGGGGTGCTTTCAGCTTGAGACGGAAAACGTTTTGTGATGGGAGTGTGTGACGCCTAGGCAACTCCAACCTGCGTCTCTTAAAGAAAACCGGCAATGCTGGCCCGCGCGACCAAATGTGCGTTCGGTCAGACTTTGACGGCTTGGAGTTCTTCGAGCAGGTCGAGGAGTTGATTGAGTTTTTCTTGTCCCATTTGTTTTTCGATACTTTGGTAGATCTGCAGAGAGGTTCCGAGGTTTTCGGCGAGGATGTTTCGTCCTTCGTTTGTGATCTTCACCATTGTGCGTCGTTTGTCATGGCTGTCCTGGCGGCGTGATATTTGGCCTTCGGCTTCCATCGTGCGCAGGATGCGGGTGAGGCTTGGCAACAACAGGCAGGCCTCTTTGGCGATTGAGCTTTGCTCCACTTCACCCAGCTCGTCCAGCACGCGCAGGATGCGCCATTTCTGCTCGGTCAGTTGTATCCCCTGCAGCATGTCCCGGATGGGGGCCATGACGGTTTCGCGTGCGCGCAGCAAGGCAATCGGTAGGGCGCGCGAGGTGTTCTTGGTGTGGCTTTGTTCACTCATGGCAGTCTTGTAATTCGCGGAGTCAAAAGATGCAAAGATTAACAAAGCAAGTTCTTGACAGTGGGGGTTCCAATTTACTAAACATGTTTACCATTTGAGGGGAGCACATGCCACATTTTCACGTCGAATATTCCGGCAATCTGGAAGACAGGATCGATATGAGTGGCTTGTGCGAATGCATCCGGGCCACGGCTGCCGGGATCAAGACATTCCCCCTGCCCGGTATTCGTGTCCGGGCCACGCGGGTCGATCACTATGCCATCGCGGACGGCAATCCGGCGCATGGGTTTATCGATATCTCGATCCGCCTGCGCGCTGGCCGGGCTGCGGATGTCAAACGGGACGCCACGCAGCGCATTTTCGAGGCGGTTGAGGCCTATCTGTCCCCCGCCTTCGCCGGACATTCCATCGCGCTCTCGCTTGAGATGCGTGACATTGACCCAGACCTTTCGCCCAAGACCGGCACGATCCGGGACCATTTGGGCGCGACCAACCAGGAGACCTGATCCATGAGCGCACTGGATACGAACATCGAGAAGCTGGCGGGCTTTCTGGCGCGGTTTAAGGAGACCGGCATCAAGAACCGGATCGCGGGCGAAGATCGCGACGGTTCCGCAGGGGTGTTCCAATCCACATCTCCGGTTGACAGGTCGGTGATCTGCGATGTCGCCCATGGCACTGCCGATGATATCGACGCTGCCGCCAATGCCGCTCATGTCGCATTTGCCGATTGGCGCGACATGCCTGCCACCGAGCGGCGCCGCATCTTGCTGAACGTTGCCGATGCGATCGAGGCCCGTGCCGAGGAAATTGCGCTGTGTGAATGCTGGGACACAGGCCAGACCCTGCGCTTTATGTCCAAGGCCGCGCTGCGGGGGGCCGAGAACTTCCGGTATTTCGCGGATCAGGTGATACAGGCGCGGGACGGTCAGCATCTTAAGTCGCAGACCCTGATGAACATCACCACGCGCGTTCCGATTGGTCCGGTGGGGGTGATCACGCCGTGGAACACGCCGTTCATGCTGTCGACATGGAAGATCGCGCCTGCTTTGGCTGCCGGATGCACCGTGGTTCACAAACCGGCCGAAGATTCTCCGCTGTCCGCTCGCCTGTTGGTGGAGATCGCCGAAGAGGCCGGGCTGCCCAAGGGGGTGCTGAACACCGTGAACGGGTTCGGCCCCGATGCGGGTAAAGCGTTGACGGAACATCCGTTGATCAAGGCGATTGCCTTTGTCGGTGAAAGCCGCACCGGCAGCAGCATCACCAAACAAGGTGCCGATACGCTCAAGCGGATGCATCTGGAGCTGGGCGGCAAGAACCCGGTTGTCGTGTTCGACGACGCCGATCTCGACCGGGCGCTGGATGCGGTGATCTTCATGATCTACTCGATCAATGGCGAGCGCTGCACGTCATCCTCGCGCCTGCTGGTGCAGGACACCATCAAGGAGGCGTTCGAGGCCAGGCTGATCGAACGGGTCAACACCATCAAGGTCGGCCATCCGCTGGATCCTGCGACCGAGATCGGGCCACTGGTGACCGAGGAGCACTATAACAAGGTGACCTCCTATTTTGACATCGCCAAAGAAGACGGTGCGACTGTCGCCGCCGGAGGTGCCAAGGTCGGCGACACAGGGTATTTCATTCGCCCAACCCTGTTTACCGATGCCAATAACCAGATGCGTATCGCGCGCGAAGAGATATTCGGCCCGGTTCTGACCTCGATCCCGTTCTCGACCGAGGACGAGGCGCTGCAGATCGCCAACGACACACCATACGGTCTGACCGGCTATGTCTGGACCAATGACCTGACCCGCGCCTTGCGGTTCACCGACAAGCTTGAAGCCGGGATGATCTGGGTGAACTCGGAAAACGTCCGCCACCTGCCCACCCCGTTCGGCGGCGTCAAGGCATCCGGTATCGGCCGCGACGGCGGCGACTGGAGTTTCGAGTTCTACATGGAACAAAAACACGTCGGCTTCGCAACAGGAAAACACAATATCATGCAGCTGGGGAAGTGAACTCGGGCAATGGCTCTGGTACACAAACGTCGGTAAACGCGAGGAGGAACTGTCATGGGAAAGATCGTACAAGCCGCGAAGATTACGCATGTGCCAAGTATCTGGATGTCCCATACGATGCCAAAATACAAAGGCATCCGGCAGTCTGCCATTGATGGTTATGCGCGCCTGCGCCAGCACGCGATAGATCGCGGGGTCGAGACGTTCCTTGTGTTCGACACTCATTGGATCACCAATCAGGGGTTTCACCTGAATACCAAAGAGCACCATAAAGGCCGCTTCATTAGCCACGAACTGCCACATATGCTGGCGGATATGGAGTTTGATTATCGCGGGGATCACGCGTTGGGGGAAACCATCCTTGATGTTCTGCGCGAGCGCGGTGAGCGGGCACTTGGCCATTCGCACCCCGATATGGGCATGGAATATGGCACCCTTCTGCCTATGCATTTCATCAACGAAGGGGTGAATGCCCGCGTTTTGCCTGTTGCAGTCAACCAGTTCTCGTCGATCCAGGAAAACCGCATCTGGGGTGAGGCCATTGCCGAAGGTATCCGACGTTCCGACCGGAAGGTTTCCGTAATGGCATCCGGCTCACTCAGCCATGACTTTACGCCCAATGAACGCTCGGTCGAAGGGTTGAATGCGGTAAACGGCGAGTTCAACCGCCAGATGGATATGCACGTGCTGGAGATGTGGGAACAGGGACGGTTTGAAGAGTTTCTTGAGATGCTTCCAGACTATGCAAAGAAATGTACAGGCGAATGCGCCATGAATGACACTGCTTTGCTGTTCGGAGCTCTGGGCTGGGGCAGCTACAAGGGTGAGATCGACATCTACACCCCCTACTTCGGCAGCTCTGGCACAGGTCAGGCGAATGTCAGTTTTTCGGTCTGAAGGCAGAACCCGGGACCTTTTCAATTGAAAAACGAACTCCTGTTCGGCTTTAGTCCACGAGCCGAACAGGTAAGGTCGGGGACTGGACGAATTGGTGCTCAGTTACAAAAGAAGGCTTGCGCATGGATTGGGACACGTTTTCGCATTGGGGTCAGCACATTTCGAAATGGGCGGCCGACTATCACAGAACTCTTGCCGGGCGCCCTGTTCGCGCACAGACCACACAAGGAGAAATCGCGGCCCAGCTAAAGGTATCGCCCCCCGATAGTGGCGAGCCGATGGAAGCCATCATGGCCGATTTCGAACAGATCGT
>NZ_JBXWSL010000086.1:0-9221 GCF_059613425.1 Ruegeria sp. BHSA123
GAGACCCAACCTCAAAAAGCGGATACCGCGCCCGAGAAGATTGGTGGTATTTACCTGAAACAGAGTCGAAACGGCGCACAGCTGACCCTGACCGGTGAGGGCGTGTCCGAGGCCTTCCTGACCGATCTGCGGGCATGGCTCAAAAACCGCCCTGGCTAATGTTTCGCGCGCGAAACAATGCCGGGCCGCAAGCAGGAGCTCTGGTTTGCAACCGATCCATCCCGCGCGATAGCCCTGACGCTCTGAAACGGCCTTGGCCGAATTTGAATGCCCGCCCTGCCCGCAGGACAATTTGATAAAAATCGGACACTTTATCGCAGCATGAAATAATTGTGCAGCATTTCTAATCTATTTTTTGATTTAATCGAGTTGTAGTGTAAGTCTTGGGAATATTTTCGAATAGCCGCACGACACAAGAACATAGTAGCCAACTTTGACCAGTGAGATGTTAATGCGTATTTTGACTAAAGTCGCCCTTTTGTTGCTTTTGGCAACGCCAGCCCATGCCTATATTGGCCCAGGTGCAGGGCTTGGTGCCCTATTTACCCTGGTTGCAATTCTTTTTGGGGGGGTCCTCCTCGTAATTGGTTTTGTGTGGTTTCCGCTTAAACGCGCTCTTAAAAAAAGAAAAAATACCGAGATGAAGGTTGAAGAAGCTGACGCACAGCAATGATGATCGCCTTTGTCGTTTCGCTGTTGGCTGTCGCCGGTTTCGGATTCGGACTTTGGTTCCTTAGCATCGTTGCAGTGACGAAGAGCCTTGCGGATGACGCTATGCAAGGCATTTCGGCCATGCTCGACAGCGAACTGGATGACGATGCCAAAGAGGTTCTGGTCCGACGTTCCGGCTGGTCGCTTATCGTGCACGGCTGGCGGGTGTTTTGGCGGTTTGGCGTTGCTCTGCTTGCTGCTGCTCTTCCCATCTTGATTGCGGATGTTTTGGGCCTTGCCAACAGCGGAGAAGTCGTTTCGCTGATGCTGCGCCCCGAATATATCGTCGGCGTCTCGGTGGCGGCTATTCTCATTGGTCGATTGCTGTTTCGGAAAGCCGATGAAAAGCCACAGGAGACAAGTGAGCCCGGAACCTATGGATCTGCCGACCGGTTCGCGCATATGTTGGCGTTTTCAGGCCCCCGGTTTCACCGGGCCAGCGCCAAGGTCGACGATTATGTTTTCGGAAAGCGGGTCGAGGATTTTGAAGTCCGGCCACCGATTTTCATAACATCCCTGGCACGTGGCGGCACCACATCGCTGCTGAATGCCCTGTCCGAGGTCAGGGGGCTGGCTACACATCGCTACAGGGATATGCCCTTCATTTCGGCCCCGTATCTGTGGAACGGTATGGGCAATCTGTTGAACCGCAAGGTTACTCAGGTCGAACGGGCACATGGGGACGGGCTTCAAATTGGGCTCGACAGTCCGGAGGCATTTGACGAGATATTCTGGCATCTTTTCTGGCCCGAAAAATATGATGGAGGCCGGATAAGCCTTTGGCAGCGATCGGACGCCCGTGCGGACGCCCAGAAGTTTTTCGAGGCCCATTTCAGGAAGATCTGCTATTTGCGCGGGATTAGGGCGCCCACGAATGAACAGGTTTCGCAGCGCTACCTGTCCAAGAATAACGCAAATATCGCCCGGCTGCGGCTGTTGCCCGACTATTTCCCCGGTTGCGGCATCGTTGTTCCGGTAAGAGACCCCGGCGCACACGCATGGTCGCTTCTCCGCCAGCACAGAAACTTTCTCAGACGGCAGAAAGAGGAAGAGTTTATCCTGCGCTACATGCGCGATATCGGCCATCTGGAGTTCGGCTTGCTTCATCAGCCGATGGCCTTCCCACATCTGGCAACCGAAGGCTATGAGCTTGACGATCCGAACTATTGGCTTGCCTATTGGATCGCCGCTTTTCAGGACGTCGCGGAACAACGCAACACATGTCATATCGTGGTGCAGGACGACCTGCGCGCCCGGCCCAACGAGGTACTTCCCGCGCTTGCCGAGCGATTGGACCTCAATATCGATAAAAGGGATTTCCGCTCGTTCTTTCGCACCGAACCCGATGCCAAAATCAAGGAGGGATTTTCCTATGATTTGTTAAGGCAGGCGAACATTATCTATGATGACCTGGTAGCTCATGCAGTGCGTTGAGGCGGCACATCACAGATATCCGGAATTTTTCCAAAATCAGGGTAGTCAGAAGTCTCTGTTAATTTCTGGTTCACTTCGGATCAAGTAGTTATTGTATGTGTTGCGATTTGTATGTTGAGTCAAAAGTCGGTAATGGAGCAATTTTTTTTTAAGAGAGTTGAACTCTGGGTCGTTGGACTGGTTCTGGTCGCCGCCTTTTTCGTTATGATTTTATTCGGTGCGATCGTTCTGGATGAAGAGCGTGGCGTGGAAGAATTAAGAGGTGACCATTTCGGAATGATCGGCGATGCGGCGCTGGCATTGGCCGAGATTCCGGAAAACGCGCGTCAGGCATTGAAGAGGGTGGGGAAGCCGGATCCGACCATGATAAGCCATCCTGCCCTGTCGGCCGATCATGATGTGGCGGATGGGTGGTCCTGGGCTCAGCCTCCGGGCTCTGGCGGTTTGGATGGGTATTTGCTGCTCAGCCGTTACGATGGAGACCGCACCCGGCACGTTGTCGAATTGGTGTCGCTTGAAACCGGAGAAACCCTCCGGAGCTGGTCGCCCGAGCCCGAGGCATTATTGGCCAATGTTACCAGACGTCCCGAATACGACAGGTGGGTATTCGAGGATTTGTGGAACAATGCGTATTTTCGCTTTGTTCACCCCTACCTGACCGAGGCAGGGCAGTTATTGGTAAAAGACCATAATACGCCATTTTTCATGATGTCCGCTTGCGGCGAAATCCAGTGGCTGCAGGATGAGCACCTGTTTCACCATTCGACCGCGTCTGATGGCGAAGGTGGGTTTTGGGCCCCTAGCATCATGGTGGAATCCCGGACTGAGGATATATCACCGCGATTTCTGCGTGATGCTCTGGTGCGTGTGGATGAGAATGGCGAGGTGACTTTCAAAGAACCGCTGGATGAAATATTGCGTGAAAACGGCCTGCGCCATTTACTGGTTACGGGCAACCATTTTTATCACGATCCAATGCATCTGAATGACATTGAGCCGGTTCTGGCCGATGGTCCACATTGGCAAAAAGGCGATTTGTTCATGAGTTTGCGCAACCCCTCGCTTGTTATGCTCTATCGCCCGTCGACCAGAGAGGTTGTCTGGTCGAAAGCGGGCCCGTGGCTGTCGCAGCATGACGTCGATATTTTAGATGATCACAGAATCGCGGTGTTTAACAACAATGCCTTTAATCTTGGGTTTGGCCCGGACATAGACGGGGTTAGTGAGACCGTGATTTATGATTTCAGAACCGCTTCGGTGGAAACCCCGTTTAGCGCGGTATTCGAAAGACATGATGTGCTGGCAAGCACTGAGGGCTTGCAGGATTTCACACCCTCGGGGCACCTGATCTTTGAAGAAACAACCCGCGGTCGTGTATTTGTGGTCGATGACACTGCCGAAGTGGTCGCGACTTTTTTGAACAGAGCCGAGAACGGCGAAATCTACACGCTGGGCTGGTCGCGCTATGTGCATCAGGCACATGGTGAGAAAGCGCTGGAGGCTATTACAGAGAGTGGGTGTTAGGCTTCATCTGCAATCCCAAGTGGCAGTACTTATTTATGAAATCAAAGAATTGCACTATAGTGCGCAGAAATTATTGCGAGCGTTTGCCTTTGAGATGAAGCCCGGAAGTGCCTAGAACAACGAATGGCGGTTTTGCCCATGCGCTGGTTGCCAGTCTTAAGCGGTTTGGTGCTGTTGGTTACAGCTATCTTTTCTGCCGGTTTATGGATGTGACACAATAGCGTTTGGCCGATGTCCGTGTTTCTTGAGGTAAAGCCGTATCTACAATCTTTTATAAGAACCGGAATTTTCCTCAGAGAATTTGCGTATTTCAAACACGGCGAAGGTATCCCGGACCAGCGTTATACGGTCTACGGCCCCGACCTGATTTCTGAAGGCTATATGTTTGTCGCCAGAGTTTCGCTACCGGAGCACATGACGGTTGCAGAACTGATCGAGCCTTCGGGGAATGTCGAAGATTTCGTACCGTGAGCTTATTGACCCCAACGTGTCGGAAATTACGGCCCATGATGTCATCTTGTTGCCGGATGCTTCGATAGTGGTAAACTTTGATATGCGTCCGGGGTTGGCTCGAATCGATGCCTATTTTCATCACTCACTTGCCCCTGACGAAACCGGAGGTATCTGGACTTGGGAAGCGCATGGCAGCGCGGCGGCCCAGAACCAAAGGCTGATCCAGTTTGACGAAGAAACCGGCGAAACTCTGGACGTAATTGACCTCATCGAAGAAATAATTTTGACCAATGATCGCGGGCATCTTCGCTTTGTATTGCCGGAGGATTTTAGATTTAAGAAGGATACCGAAGAGCGGCCTGATGGATCAATCACGGTCTTTTCCAACAACTCAAATCGGCAGCAATCCGAAGTGCTTCGTTTGGTTCCCGGAGCACAGGACGGCGTATCGGTTGTTCCGGCGGAAAGCCCTTTCTTCAGTGCGCTTATGGGGAAACATGAGATTGCCCCGAACGGTAATGTGCTGGTTATTTCAACATGGAATGGGCGTGTTATAGAATTTGCACTGGACGGGAAGCTTCTTCGGGATTACGTCAATGTTCCGGATGAAAATTACTCGGTGCAAGTTTCTGCGACTCGGGTGATTGAATCGGGGTATCTCACGGAAGATCCGGCCCCTCGTGTCGGTATGGCCAAATAGCATCGGGCTTCAAAGTCGACACCTAGGGCTTATTTGCGGCGGTAGACAAGAACCTCGCCGTCCCCGAGTGTTCCGGCGAATTCATGTACCAGTTCAAGCTGTGCATCGACATCACGCCCCAGATCTGGAATGGCGCGGAACATTCGGTTTGGAAACAAGACAACCAGCGTTACAGGTCCGGGTTGCGCCATTGCTTTGGCATAGCCATCGGCATCATCAAGGGTTTCCCAATCGGCGTTAAAATGGCTTTCAAAGATCGGACCGCCGGGATTGATGGCGTAAATCCGCTCAAATGCCTCTCGGGTACTCTCTACAAGCGCATAGGCGCCGGCCAGGTCCTGCTTTGGGGCGACGTAGTTACGCTGCACGAGAAACAGGGACACGACAACCATTGCCAAAGCGCTTGTGGCGAACAGCGGCCCTTCAAGGCCGGACCGGCCAAACATCCGCGCCACTACCCCGGCACCATGTCGGCAGCCCACGACGATGAGAACAATGACAAGCCCGATATCGACAAAAAAGAACCGTGGCCAGATTCGCATGTCGAGAGACATAAGAACGACAAGCGTCACGACGATGTGCATTACGATGGACCAGAAAAACAGCGGTTGCGTCGTATGCGCCCCGGCGGCGCCAAACGCGATGGCGATCAATCCCCCGATGGCGACAATCAGTGTCAGCAGCCCAGTGTTTCCAACTGCTGTACTCAAGCCTTCGATCAGCGTCCAAAGCGGGTTTTGGTATTCTTGCATGGGATCAACAGCGGAGGACGCTGAAACCTCGCCCATTGTGTCCACGATACCTGGTAGAACAGGCAGGTATGCAAGCAGAATCAATACCGACGCAACTGCTATGCTGATCAGCGGAAATCGCACCCAGTTGCGGGTCAGGTGATCTCGTCCAAACCCGGTTGCTAGGGAAACAAGCCAGACGAGCCCGAGGGCAACAAAGAAAAATGCGCCGGTCAGATGCGTGAAAACAGCGGCGGCAGCGGTAAGTCCAAAGATAATCCAGGTGCCGAGAGTAGGGCGGCGCACACCCCGCAAAAAGAAAATGAGGCCAAGTGTGCTCCAGAATGCCAGCTCGGTGTATCCGCGTGCGTTCTGCGAGAACCAGACCTGATGGTAGGACAGCGCCACAAGCAGGGCTGATACATGCGCGGTTTTGGTGTCGGCGATTTCTTTTGCCAGCCACCAGATCGCTCCGACAAGGCCAATACCGAACAGCGTGGCTGGAAAGCGATAGGCCCAGGCATGGTTCCCAAAACCCTGGGAAACCAGCTTTGCCTTCATGCTGAAGAAATAATGATAGTTCATCGAGTATTCGCGCATCATCTCGCCCCAGGGCAGGCGAACATGCGTATCGACGGTCCAGATTTCGTCGTACCACAACGGTGCGTTCAATCCGGCGATTCTCAGCACCGCAGCGAGGAGAAGGATAAACAGAAGCACAGCCAGGTCATTGCGGCCAAGGGCGGTAGACGGCTGATTCATTTCAGCTTCTCCGATCACTGGTGTCGACGCAGAGCGCCAATCAAAAACTCTACCTTGCGCGGGGCACGTGTTGGCACCCGTCATGGTCCTTTCGATTATCGCTGCTCCGGGTGCGTGCGTCGAAACGAATGTAGTGGCGCGGAAATTTTTTATACGAATTGTATCTTGTTAGCAGACATTTTTACTATAAGTATATGATTGTTCAAGAATTTGGATCGGTGTCTTTTGGTTTTTAGTCCTTTTCGGATATGCGACCTGTTGCAATGATTGGCGTCATTGGCCACGCTGCAAACCAGTGAAGCGGTTTTGGTAAGTAACGGTTCAATGGCATTTTCCAGGCTCACAAAGAGAATCAAAAAATTCGATTTGCCATTCATATTGCCCATAGCATGTGGAATGGCGCTGGCATTTCTGGTGGGGGTTGCATTCGGTCATTTCAAAATCCCGCCTCAGCCACAGCTTGAGCTGGGGATACAGACACTGAAGACGGTTAGGAAAGAGGGCCTTGCAATGCTTGGTGTCCGACCGGTCCAGCATATGGCGGAAAAGACCTTTCCATCCGCATATGAGCCGAGGATCAATCCTGCGGGAATGCAGCCCGGTGTCACATTTCTGGTGAGTGTGTTCGATAATCGCCTGACTGCTCGTCTGTATGGAATGGACGGATCAATCCTGCACGAATGGCCTGTCGACTTTTTCGAACTGGCTCAGGAAGACGCCGCACATAGATTTCATGCGCTCATACATGGTGCGGCACTCTTACCCAACGGTGATATGCTTGCAAATCTGGACGGGCGGGGCACTTACCGGATTTCCGCGTGTGGGGACATCGTTTGGAAGAATGACAACCGCTCACATCATGCGCTGACACTTGATGGTTCAGGAGGTTTCTGGACGCCTGTGTACGTAGATCGATATCCTCCTAACGCATTGGTGCCGGATGAAGGCGGCTTCAATTTTGATGCTATCGCACGGTTCGATATTGAAACCGGTCAGCAGACAGAACTGGTGGATCTCGTACAAGTACTGACAGACGGAGGGTACGAGGGATTGATTGGTGTTCGGCCAATTAATAACGATGTGGCTCATCTGAACGATGTGGATGTCTTAAGAACCGAGATCGCAGATGCGTTCCCGGAATTTAATGCAGGGGACCTCCTTCTCAGCTTTCGACATTTTAATCAGATTTGGGTGCTTGACGGTGAAAGCCACGAGATAAAGTGGTACATGACCGGGCCAATGAAGGGACAGCATGATCCTGATTTTCAAGCGGATGGCACAATTACCGTATTCGACAACCGGGCTGGAGGAAAAGCAGACGCTTCGGTTGGATTCAGAGGCAGGTTGGGCGGAAGCCGTGTGTTGAAGATCGACCCGACATCACGAACCGTAACGGTGATCTTTGATGGGGTAGGGGAAGAGGCATTTTATTCACAATACCGTGGTAAGCATCAAATACTCGACAATGGGAATATCCTGCTTGCAGAGACTGACAGGGGTCGCGCCTTTGAGATTACGCCGGAGGGCGAAGTCGTTTGGGAAGTGATCAACACCTACAACAGCGATGCTGTGTTTTGGATGATGGATGCCTTGCGTTATCCATTATCCTATGGCGATTTTGTAGAAGCCAACTGTTCTTGATGCAGTTGTCAATAAAATCAAAGTACTAGGTGGGGGCATAGGCTATGCGTTGGTTATCAGTTCTAAGCGGTTTGTCATTGTTGGCGGCGGTAACCTTTTCTGTTGGATTATGGGTAGGGCACAAAGGCATTTGGCCAATGTCTTTGGTTCTCGAAATTAAACCGTATTTAAAATCATTTCGAAAAACCGGAATGTTCCTCAGGGATCATTCATATTTCAGACGTGGTGGAAACGTACCGGATCAGCGGTACACTGTTTATGATGCCGACCTGCTTCCGGCAGGCTATCTGTTTGTCGCCAAGGTTGCGCTACCTGAGCACATGACGGTTGCAGAATTGATCGATCCTACGGGGGAAGTTGTTCATGAATGGCGGATTTCCTATCGTGAATTGATTGATCCAAACGTACCAGAAGTTCCGGCTCATGACGTAATTCTGCTGCCGGATGCTTCCGTGGTGGCAAATTTTGACGCACGCCCGGGATTGGTTCGAATTGATGCTTGTGGAGAGCCTGTCTGGTCTCGCAATGACGCCTATCTTCATCATTCACTTGCCCCGGACGAAACCGGAGGCATATGGACTTGGGAATCGCATGGTAGCGCGGCGGCCCAGAACCAAAGGCTGGTTCGGTTTGACGAGGAAACCGGTGAAACGCTGGAGGCGATAGATCTCATTGAAGATATAATTATGACGAATGATCGCGGGCATCTCCGTTTTGTGCTGCCAGAGGGTTTTCGGTTCAAGAAGAATACTAAAGAAGGCCCTGATGATATATTCCACCCAAATGACCTTGAGCCGTTGTCGGCGGACATGGCAACCGCTTTCCCTGATTTTGAAGCGGGAGACCTGCTAATTTCGCTGCGAAACTCCAATATGTTAGCAGTCATTGACCGTGAAGATCATTCCATCAAATGGGCAGCGTATGGGCCGTGGTGGCGGCAGCATGATCCTGATTTCCAGCCTGACGGCACAATCACAGTCTTTTCCAACAATTCGGAGCGGCAGCGGTCCGAAGTACTTCGGTTAATTCCGGGTGCAAAAGACGGCGTATCGGTCGTACCAGCCGATAGTGCATTCTTCAGTGCGTTGATGGCAAAACACCAAATAACTCCGAATGGAAATTTGCTGGTTATTTCGACATGGGGTGGCCGCGTCATGGAATTTACACCGAACGGGAAACTCATTCGGGAATATGTTAACGTTCTGGACGAGAATTTTTCAGGACAAGTTTCTGCGGCTCAGGTGATTGATCCGGATTATTTGGAT
>NZ_JBXWSL010000087.1:0-9051 GCF_059613425.1 Ruegeria sp. BHSA123
TGACCGCGGTTTCACAAAAGCAGTTCTGGTCGGCCATCAACTTTGAAAACTGGGCAGAAGGCAAGACCAAGGGCCTGCTTTCAATAGATATCTCGGAATGGGACAAGCCGGGGTTGAACGGAAAAACCGCGCGTGATTGTAGCCGCGAAGAGATTGCGCACGAGGTTTGGGAACAGCTCAAGCGCAGCGTCAACGTGGATGGCCAGACCGTCCTGCGCGACGAGGACATGCATTACTGGTTCCTTGATCCTGATATTGTGCAGGATCCCAACGACCCCAAGCGCCAAACCAATGTGGAGCCGCTGTTGGTCAACCGCATCAACAGCTGGCGGTTGCGCCCTGAGGCGGCCACGTTGATCCCGAACTTCATGCTGGCGTCGGATTATGTGCGCACCTACACCGACCTTGCCACCATGGAAGGGGCAAACGAAGCGGCACGTCGGGCGGTCAATGCCATCCTGCAACGCGGCGGATCAAAAGCAGAGCCCTGCCAAATCTGGGATCTGCACGAGCCGGATATCCTGAAACCGCTGCGCGCCTATGATTTTGCCCGCTATCAGGCCGGCCTACCCTGGGACAACCGGTTTGCGGTTGCGGTCGAAGCCGCGCTGAGGATGGGACAGGATTCCGTGGGTGTTGAGCGTGGCGGCGAAGGGCCTCTTGCCGTCATTGCAAAACCGGCTACGGAATACTCAAAACCCGGCGGGATTACCGAAGACCCTGCGATTGCGGACGCGTTGCGCATGATCTGCCCTCCGAAAGAGCTGCTTGACCTAATCGTGGCCTACGAGCCGACGGCTGATCTTCCGATCCCCGGAGAGGAGATTGCAGAGGATGTTGCCTTTGATCTGGGCCGGGACAGCGGCCAGTCGGGGGTGTTGTCCAAAGCCTTGCCGCTGACGGATGCACCTTTTTCGGCGGCAGGACCCAACCTTGCCGAGACGGGCAGGAACGAGACCAAAACCCGTGTGATCATCACCCAGAAGGGATGACCCTGTGGCCACTGGCACAGCACATCTGGATCCTGCGGCACAGCAGGATTTTCTAAAAACGCTGACCTCTTACGGGGATCGGGCCCGTGAGACGCTTTTGCAGCTGTTGCCGACGGGCGAGCCGCAGGCCTATTTGTACGGGCCGATGCGAGATTACATTGAAACCTCGGGCAAGGGGTTGCGGCCCGCACTGTTGCTGGCCACCTGCGAGGCTTTCGGCGGTGACAGCGAGACCGCGAGGGTGTCAGCCGCTGTTCTTGAACTGCTGCACAACGCGTTTCTGATCCATGACGATATCGAGGATCAAAGCGATTTCAGGCGCGGGCGCGCGTGTATGCACAAGCGTCTTGGGGTCCCTTTGGCCATCAATACCGGTGACGGGATGCAATCGCTGGCCCTGCGCCTGTTGCGCCAGAACCTTGGGCCACTTGGCCCTGAAACCGGCATGCGCGTGGTGGACGAGTTTGATCATCTGTTGCAGCAGTCCATTGAAGGTCAGGCACTGGAGCTTGGCTGGATACGGGACAACCGGCTGAACGTGGATGCATCGGATTATCTGATGATGTGTCTGAAAAAGACCTGTTGGTACAGCTTCATTCACCCCATGCGCATCGGGGCGCTGATTGCCCGACCGCATGATGTCGCGTCCGGGGTGTTGAACCTGGACGATTTCAACGCGTTTGGGTTTTTTCTGGGCGCCGCGTTTCAGATACAGGATGACGTTCTGAACCTCGTGGGCTCGCAGGACAAATATGGCAAAGAGATCGGCGGGGACATTTACGAAGGCAAACGCACGCTGATGCTGGGGCGGCTTAGCTTGCAGGCGGACGAGCCCGAAAAAGCACGCCTGTCGGATATGCTGTCAAACCCGCGCGACAGCCGCTCGACGCAGGATGTGGGCTGGGTTCTGGATCGCATGGATCACTATGGCTGCATCAGATATGCACAGGACGCGGCCAATGACTTGCTGGCCTCGGCCCGTCAGGAGTTTGCGCAGGTTTTTGCGGCCACCGAAGAAGTACCCCGCGCGTTTCTGGGCCATTTCATGGACTACCTCGTAACCCGTCAGGTTTGAGCGTTCGCGACCTCATACATCACGAGGATCGAAGTTTGCACTGTACCCGTGCAGGCAATCCGGCCGTGATATTCGCCGGGATCGGCAAGGTCCGGCACGGTTACAATGACGGCAACATCCGTTGACTCGCCGGGGTTTAGCTGGATTTGCGGGGGGACAACATTAACCCGGTTTGCTGGAAGAGTGTCGCCGTTCCGGTTGATCAGGTCACCCGGTTCGAACTGTAATGCGACAGGCCCGCCACCGTTTGGTGCGTCAAAGGACAGCAATATGGTCGCGGTGCCGCCGGGGTGGCAAGTTTTGCGGCACGCAAATGGCCCCTCAAGCGGCTGTTTCGTGCCCCGTTCAGCCCCAAGCACGCGGCGTGCGATATCCGAGATCGGTTGCGCGTCCGGCTGCGGAGCGATCGGGCTGACCGGAAGCGGCGTGCTAACGTATGGTTTTCGTTCGAAATAAGGCATACCCAACTGTGCACCTGTGGCGCGGATCAGTAAATGGGAAATTTACCGGATCCGCGCGACAAACACACCGTGTTTCTATTTACCTTTCCAGACCGGGTCACGTTTTTCAGCAAATGCACGCGCGCCTTCAAGCTGGTCCTCACTGGAATAGAGGACATCCACGCTGCGCAATTGCCGTTTGGTGATGCGGTTCATGGCGTCCTGAAACTTGGCGTCTTCAGCATCGCGCACGATTTCCTTGATGGCCGCATAGACCAGCGGCGGCCCTGACGCCAGCAGGCGGGCGAGTTCCCACGTGCGGTCCATCAGCTGATCAGCGGCAATAATCTCATTCACCAGACCCCAGCGGTTGGCTTCTTCGGCATCAAACCAGCGGCCTGTCAGCAGCAGCTCCATCGCGATGTGATAGGGGATGCGCTTGGGCAACCTGACGCTGGCGGCATCCGCAACAGTGCCCGAGCGGATTTCCGGCAAGGCAAAAGTGGCGTGATCAGCGGCAAGAATCATGTCCGCGGACAAGGCCAGCTCCAGCCCGCCACCGCAGGCGATACCGTTGACGGCGGCAATCACGGGCTTGTTCAGGTCGCGCAGCTCTTGCAGGCCTCCGAACCCACCGACGCCGTAATCTCCGTCCACCGCGTCGCCGTCGGCGGCAGCTTTCAGATCCCAGCCGGGGCAAAAGAATTTTTCGCCCGCACCGGTCAGGATGGCCACGCGCAGGTCCGGGTCGTCGCGGAATTCAGCAAAGACCTCGCCCATTCTGCGGCTGGTGATCAGATCAATCGCGTTTGCCTTGGGGCGGTCCAGCGTGACCTCGAGGATTGAACCATCGCGGCGGGTTTTGATCGGGTCCATATCTCAGGCCTTTCTTATCAGGGCGTCCACGGCAACAGCCTTATCCGGCGTGCACAGGAGCGGGTTAATCTCGACCTCGCCAAGCGTGTCGGCATTTTGCATGACATAGGTCTGAACGGCCTCGACCGCGGCAACAATCGCATCCATATCAGCCGCCGGTTGGCCGCGATAGCCCGCCAGCAGTGGGGCGATCTTCAATTGACCGAGGGCGGAGCGGATGTCTCCGGGCGGGCTGGGCACCAGCAAGGATACCGTGTCGCGCAGCAGTTCGGTCAGCACGCCCCCTGCCCCAAGGGTCAGAACAAACCCATGCGCAGGGTCACGCACCACGCCAATCAGAAGTTCGGCAACGGTTCCGGTGACCATCTCTTCGATCAGGATGTCTTCGGTGCCGATATCAGCCGCGACAGCCGCGACGTCCTGAGCCCGTATGCCCAGCCGAACGGCGCTGTGTTCGGATTTATGCGCAAGCCCGACACCCTTGACAGCAAAGGGGCCTTCCATCTGGTCCGCTGCGGCACGGGCAGCCTCCGCGCCCCGCACCGTCCGGTTTTGCGGGATGCGCAGGCCGCATTCCGCCAGCGCCGCCTTCGAGGCGCCTTCGGTCAGGGTTTGGGTTGGTTCCATCATACCCGGCTGCAAAACGGGCGTTGCGGATGGGGCCTTGACCTGCCCTGCGGCGCGGGTCGCCGACAGCGCCTCGCGCAGCCCCATGAAGGGTACAACACCCCCGACCATCAGCTGTTGTGCGATGTCTTCCGGTAAAAGCTCCGGCAAGGTGGCGACAATCGCGAACCGGGCGCCGGTTTCTGCCCGTACGTTCAACGCTGCCTGCGTTGCGCAGGCCCAATCGGTGGAGTCGGTGGTCGGGTAGTCGACGATCGAGAATGTCATGTCGATATCGTCGCCCGTCATGCCCGACCAAGCCCGCGTCATCGCCAGTTCGTCACGCCAGATATAGGTGTGATAATCCAGCGGGTTGTTCAGCGCGACCATGGGCCCGAGCGCGCCGCGTAGGCGGGTCAGCTTTTCACCGCTCAGTCGTGGAAATTGCAGCCCCGTGCCGACAGCCATATCGGCAATCAGGCTCGCCTCGCCCCCCGAACAGCTGATCGAGGCGATGTTCCCCCCCGGCAGCGGTCCGTAGCAGTGCAGCAGTTTGAGCGTTTCAAGGAAGTCGGGCAGCGCCGGAAGGCGTGGAATGCCAAGCCGGTCGAGCAGCGCCTGCGCCCCGGCATCGCTGCCCGCCAGTGACGCGGTATGGGAAACGGTTGCCGCCTGCGCCTGTTCCGATGCGCCGACCTTGAGGGCGACCAGCGGGACGCCTTTTGCATGGGCTTTGGCGGCCAGCGCCTCCCACTCGCGGATGTTCTTGAAGCCTTCGATATGCAGGCCCACTGCGGTCACGCGCGGGTCATCGATCAGGGCCGAGGCGATCTGCGCCTGACTGGTCTGAGCCATATTTCCGCAGGTGACCATATAGGCAATCGGCAGCCCGCGTTTCTGCATGGTCAGGTTGATCGAGATGTTCGAGCTTTGCGTCAGGATCGCCACGCCCTTGTCGACGGGCACAACCCCGTGCTGATCCGGCCACAGCAATGCCCCGTCCAGCGCGTTGATGAAGCCATAGCAGTTCGGGCCCAGAATGGGCATGCCGCCGGCCGCGTTGATCAGTTGATCCTGCAAATCCCCGCCGGTGTCGTCCTCGGCCACGGCTTCGGAAAAGCCCGAGGCGAAGCAGACAGCGCCACCCGCACTCATGCTGGACAGGACTTGAACCGCTTCAACCGTGGCGTGGCGGTTGATGCCGATGAAAACCGCGTCAGGTGCGTCGGGCAGGACTTCGATATGGCCATAAACCTTGTGGCCCGCAATGTCAGAAGCCTTGGGATGGACCGGCCAGATCTGACCGGCATATCCCATGCGTTCGGATTGCAGAATAACCTGTTGGCACCATGCACCGCCGCCAATGACAGCGATGGATTTCGGGCGCAGCAGCCGGGTCAGGTCTTTGGTCATGGTCAGGCGCCCAGCGGACGCAGAAGATCGCGGCTGATGATGTGGCGCTGAATCTCGCTGGTGCCGTCCCAGATCCGTTCGACCCGGGCGTCGCGCCAAAACCGTTCGATCGGGAAATCATCCATCAGGCCCATGCCGCCGAAGATTTGCAGCGTCGTGTCGGTGACCCGCGCCAATGCCTCGGAGGCATAGAGCTTGGCCGAGGCGATCTCGCGGTTTGCGGGCAGGTTCTGATCCAGACGCCAAGCGGCGGCAAGGGTCAGCCAGTCGGCGGCGTCAATCTCGGTAATCATGTCGGCGATCTGGAAGCCAACGCCCTGAAACTTGCCGATGGGCTGGCCGAATTGCTTGCGCTCGGCGGCGTAGTTCAGCGCATAGTCAAAGCAGCGCCGCGCGCGCCCGACCGAGAAGGCCGCAACCGTCAACCGGGTCGCGTAGAGCCATTCGTTCATCACCGCAAAGCCGCCATCGACCTCGCCCAGAACCTGGGCATCGGACAGGCGACAATTATCGAAATACAGGATACAGTTTTTATAACCCCTGTGGCTGACGGATTTGTAGCCGTCGCGCACTTCAAAGCCCGGTGTGCCGCGATCCACCAGGAAGGTGGTGATGCGTTTTTTTGGGCCTTTCGGGGTCTCATCCACGCCGGTGGCAACGAAGACAATGAAGAAATCCGCGTGTTCCGCGCCCGAGATGAAATGTTTCGAACCGTTGACGACCCAGTCGCCACCGTCGCGCACCGCCTGACATTTCATGCCGCGCACGTCCGATCCGGCATCCGGTTCAGTCATCGCCAGCGCGTCCATCTTTTCCCCGCGCACCGCGGGCAGCAGATAGCGTTCGCGCTGTTCGTCGTTGCAGGCCATGAGGATGTTCTGCGGGCGGCCAAAGAAATGCGTCAGCGCCATCGACCCACGGCCCAGTTCACGCTCGACCAGCGTAAAATCCAGATGCGACAGGCCCGCGCCGCCCACTTCTTCGGGGAAGTTGCAAGCATAGAACCCCAGATCGATACATTTCTGCTTGATCTCATTGCCAAGCTCCAGCGGGACCGTTCCGCTGCGTTCGACCGCGTCTTCATGCGGGTAGATTTCTTTTTCTACAAAGCTGCGGACCGTCGAGACGATCATGTCCTGTTCTTCTGTCAGACCAAACTGCATGGCGCGTGTTCCCTGGATCGGTGGTTGACCAACCAAACGCCATCGCTCATGGTCACGACATGCAGAGATAGATCAGTTTCATGCTAAATTCGAAAATATTATCGCAGCAGTACAATGTCCTTCTGTTCAACGGGTTCTCGAACCATTGCCTTGCGAACATGGTCGAACCGTTGCGGGCGGCGAACACCCTGTCGCGGCAGGCGTTATATGCGTGGCGCTTCTGTTCGCTTGACGGCAACCCTGTTCAAAGCTCAAGCGGCCTTGTCGTCACCCCGAACGGGGCCATCGGCGATCAACAGGGGGATTTTCTTGTTGTCATGCCGTCATATGGATACATGAAGCTGGATACGCGGTCGACCATGCGTGCCGTGCTGGCAGCGGCCAAGAAACACAAGCATCTGGCCGGGCTGGATACGGGAAGCTGGCTACTTGCCAGTGCCGGATTGCTGGATGACCACAGGGCGACGATTCATTGGGACGAGTTTTCGCGGTTCGAGGAAAGGTTTCCGGCGGTGGAGGCCGTGCGGGAAAGGTTTGTCATTGATGGCAACCGGCTGACCTGTTCCGGGGCCATGGCAGCCTTCGATCTGGCCCTGACCTTGATCCGCCGGGATCACGGCCCGCTGCTGGCGATGGAGGTCGAGCACCTGTTCATGAGCCGGAACGGGCGTGGCCATTATGACCTGCCTCTGAAATCCGAGGACACGCTGGTCAATCGCGCGCTGACTGTCATGCAGGCGCATCTTGAAGCACCGCTTTCGGTCCGGAGTGTGGCCCGGAAAATCGGATGTTCGCAAAAACGGCTTGAAACACGTGTTCAGGCGGAACTGAAAACAACTCCGCAAGCGCTGTATCGGCGTCTGCGCCTGAACCGCGCACGCAATCTGGCCGAGGATACGGAACAATCCATCGCCGAGATCGCGGGGCGCTGTGGATACGAAAACGCCAGTGCCATGACCCGTGCGTTCAAGGCCGAGTTCGGTCAGACGCCGACCGCATTTCGGAACGGAAACCTGTCGAGGCCGTGAACCGGGATTGGCGGGGTGCCGGTTTCAGGTGTCGAACTCGGAAACATCCCTTGCTTTTGTCGTAGCGATTTAAGGCAGCATCCGTTTGCTGGTCAAAATGTGACAAACGTTTTAGGGAGGCAATTTTCGCGAAACGCGGACAGCCGATTTATGTTAGCGCCGTAGTCCGCCCGTCAAAGCGCTGGAGAATATGCGTGGACAGTGCGCCCACGCAAGTCAGTTTTGGTGCGGGCGATCAGGCCGCAGCGATCTGGCTTGCCTTTTCAACCAGCACTTCGGCCTGACGGATCGAGGCATAGTCGATCAGACGGCCATCCAGAGACACGGCACCTTTCCCATCCGCCTCGGCCTCGGCCATGGCGACAAGGATACGCCGTGCCTTGGTAACTTCGGCATCCGAGGGCGACATCACCTCATTGGCAAGTGCGATCTGGCTGGGGTGGATGGCCCATTTCCCCTCGCACCCCAAAACGGCGGCACGTTTTGCGGCGGCCTTGTAACCGTCGGGATCCTGAAAATCGCCAAAAGGCCCATCAATCGGACGCAGCCCGTTGGCGCGCGCCGCAACCACCATGCGGGCAAGGGCGTAGTGCCACATGTCGCCCCAGTGGTTCAGGCGGCCTCCGTCGGCGTCCGGGTCGGTCAGAACCGAATAGTCCGGGTTTACACCCCCGATGATTGTGGTCCGCGCGCGAGTCGAGGCGGCATAATCCGCGACACCAAAATGAAGGCTTTCATTGCGCTTTGATGCGGCCGCGATCGCGCTGACATTCTGCATACCAAGCGCGGTTTCGATGATGTGTTCGAACCCGATCCGTTTCTTGTATCCCTTGGCGTCTTCGATCTGGGTCACCAGCATGTCGACCGCATATACATCTGCAGCTGTCCCGACTTTTGGGATCATGATCAGGTCCAGACGCTGGCCCGCCTGTTCGACGACATCCACGACATCCCGGTACATGTAATGGGTATCCAGACCATTGATCCGCACCGACATGGTCTTGTTGCCCCAGTCGATATCGTTCAGCGCCTGAATGATGTTCCTGCGCGCCTGTTCCTTTTCATCGGGCGCGACGGCGTCTTCCAGATCGAGAAAGATGACATCCACGTCCGATTTCGCGGCCTTCTCAAACATTCCGGGCTGGCTGCCGGGCACGGCAAGCTCGCTGCGGTTCAGGCGGGCGGGGGCTTGTTCAATTGGGTGAAAGCTCATGGTTGGGACCTTTCGGCTTACAGGTTCGGGTAGATGGGGAAGCGGTTGCAGAGATCTGCGACCTGGGCGCGGACGCGGGCTTCGACTTCGGAGTTGCCGTCTTCGCCGTTGGCTGCCAGGCCGTCGACCACTTTGATGATCCAGTCGGCGATCTGGCGGAATTCGGTCTCGCCAAAGCCGCGGGTGGTGCCGGCGGGGCTGCCCAGGCGGATGCCCGACGTGATGGTCGGCTTTTCCGGGTCAAA
>NZ_JBXWSL010000088.1:0-9150 GCF_059613425.1 Ruegeria sp. BHSA123
CCTGCCGGGGAAAGTCGTACACGCATTCGGCAGCGGCGGGCGTAAACGCCCTGGTGGCCAGTTTCCGCTTGCCACCATAGATCGGATCCCCGACAAGCCCATGCCCGGCATGGGTCATATGAACACGGATCTGGTGCGTTCGCCCGGTCTCGAGCCAGCATTCGATCAGAGCAAGACCAGCAGGCGTGCCAAATGTTTCAACTACCCGCGTGCGTGTCACCGCGTGACGCCCGCCATGAAACAACACCGCCTGCCTTTGGCGGTCGGTCTTGTGCCGCGCAAGCTGGGTGGTCACACGCATGATGTTTCCCGGCTCAAAGCTCACCCCTTTGACGCCTCGCAGACGGGGATCACTTGCATCCGGAACCCCGTAACACACAGCGCGGTAATAGCGTTCGACACTATGTGCTGCGAATTGTTCGGCCAGCCCGTGATGTGCGGCGTCTGATTTGGCGACCACCAGAAGACCGCTGGTTTCCTTGTCGATCCGGTGAACGATACCGGGGCGTTTCACCCCCCCAACACCTGACAAAGCCTCACCGCAATGGTGTAGCAAAGCGTTGACCAGCGTACCCCCGGGCGAGCCCGGCGCGGGGTGCACCACCATGCCTGCTGGCTTGTTGACGACGATCACGTCTGCGTCTTCGAAAACAACTTCAAGCGGGATGTCTTCTGCGCCGATGTGGCTGTCTTCAGCCTCGGCCACAGTTATGACGACCTGCGCCCCTTCGGACACTTTGGCCTTTGGGTCCTGCATCCGGGTTCCGTCGATCCGAACTGCGCCATCCTCGATCAGGCGCGCCAGCCGCGTGCGCGACAGGTTTTCACCGTCTGGCACATCCCGCGAAAGCGCCTTATCAAGGCGAGGCGGCGGATCGGCCGCGATCTGAAACTCAATCTGGCGGGTGCCCATGACTGTCCCTTCCGAACCCCAAGAACCGCAGGAAACCCCGCAGCTGCGATTGCTGCGGCGGATGGTCATGCTGCTGACCGCGGTGATGATTGGCGGGGTTCTAGTGACATTCGCCCTGATTGTCATCCGCCTATCGGACCGCACACCCACCTTGCCGGATCAGATCGACTTACCCGATGGTGCGCGGGCACAGGCCCTGACCATCGGGTCCAACTGGTATGCGGTCGTGACCGACGACAACCGCGTCCTGATCTTTGACAAGACGACAGGAAAGCTGCGTCAGGAAATCGCCGTCGAGTAACCGGATCAGTTCGGGAACAGACGGGTACCGACCCAGGCCTCACCCATCTGCACATCCAGTTCGGGCGTACGCATCTTACGTTTTCCGCCAAACGGGCAGAGCGTGATTTCGCCCAGATAAATCTTGTCGCCAATTACATAGAGGTCCACCCGCGCAAATTCGACACGTTGCCCGACGGCTTCGGCGATTGCGACCATATCGTCAAACACCTTTGGCTTGGGCTCGGTGTCATCGCTTGTCTGGAAATACAGCTCTTTCGGGATGAAGTTGAAATCCCGGTCGTGGATCATCTGCACATGTCCCCGAGAGCGGTCCCGGTCGACCTGAACAATCTGGACCTTTCCGGCGACAACCCAGAATTTCCAATCGATGTTGTCCTGACCTTCAGCCGCCAGATCCTCTTCAAGGAAATAGCGCGTTTCAATCGTGGAATACCACCATTCTGCCGCCCAAAACCCGTGGGGAATGGGTTTATTGTTCCAATTGGCAAGCTTTTCCTGGGCCAGGTTGCGGTCTTCTGTGTTCATGGGCCAGGTGACCCTATGGTTTTGCCCCTGCCCGTTATTGCATTTGAGCCAATAGCTGCCCGGCTCGAGGTCGAGGTCTTCCGGCAACTCAGGCGAAGATGAGACCCAATAGCGCTTCACCGGTGTAACAAGGTTCCTGGCTGGTTCCGGGATATAGTTCTCCGCCGTCAATCTGTCTGCCGGCGACACTTCAGGCATCTCGCCAAACATCTTCATGACCAGGAGTTTTTCTGTAAGCGTCTTCGGCGCACTCAAGTCTGGCAAACGGCGGTGCGCTTCAGAAAACTTAAAGATAGATAGCATCAGCGCATTCAGACGCGCCGGGTCGTTGGCAAAGTGGTCCCAACCACGCAGAAAGCCGTCGCGCGACTGATCCTGTGCTCTGTAAAGACCAAGATTTTGGATTTTGTCCAACTCGAGCTGCGCGAATTTGAGGTACTCTTCGCGTTCGGATAACAAAGCAACGGACATCAATCCGCCAGTCGCTGCACTGATCTCTTCTTTCGTCGTCGTTAAGTCAGGAAGCACATCGGGGAAACTAACAGGCTTCGGCGCCCTTCTGCCGCCACGTGGCAGTGGTGCGTCGGTGGGTCTGATCCCCAAGCTGCGCAGCCTGCGGTCCAGGAATGAATAACGTTTTACACCCTTTGCAATCCACCAACGCATCCGCCGCCCCCATAGATGGACGGCTAGCGTTTCATCCTTGAGGTACTTATCGCGAAATTCCCGTGCATGAATGTCGTTCGCCTGACCCGTTTGCCGAAACGGCAAAGGGTAAAAGATCGGAGGTGGGCTGGCATGCCCTATCTCGCCATGATGCTGTAAAAACCATGTCATGACCTCTGGTCCATAAACACTGTGCGCCTGATCCGAGGCATGAGGCAACTCACCAGCCTTTTTCAGGCGTTCCAGCTTTTCGCGTTCCTCACCTTCTACCCACGGGCGGATCGGGAATGGATCAAGGCTGTATTCCGTATATGCCTTCAAAGCAGGGCTATCGGATGGCAACCGCATGATCGCGTTGCAAATCGTGGTGCGATTGAAGAAACCAAACACGTGATCCGCTTTCGGGACAGGCTTCAAAGCAACGACATCTGTGTCGCACCAGAGGAAATCGGTTTTTTGCATCAATTGCAGCCTGAAAATGTCAGACTGCGGGACCGGTGTTTTGAACTGGTTGTTCATGATGAACTGCTGCGGTTCGTGAATTTCGTTCGCCGAAACCAGTTCGATACCTTCGGGTACGTTTTCGACCTCGCCATAGTGGAACAGCACGACCCTGTGTCCGTTCGCAACAAAGGACAAAAGGCACATCTGTTCCAGAAAACTGAGAGGACCTTCCAGCCAGAGCATTCCGATTGTAGGAAGAGTGCTTTCCGCAGCCATATGCTGTTTCTCCGAGGGCAAGTCTTTCAGGACTCGGGCAGATTTTCGCTAGAGGACGGTTGAGTGTCCGCCGAAAGGCGCGCGTGCAATCCGCGGTCTTTTGCAACAAATTCAACAGCCGGCTTATTAAGAAGCGTCTGGTAAAGCGCATTGTACTCTGGCTGTTTGAGAAGGTCTTCGATCAACGCCTTGTGCCACAGGAATGCTTTTCGGTGCAGCCGTGCAAGCCGTTCGTCGGACTGAAATTCTGCCATCACCGCGTCAACGTCCTCCTTGTACCTGAGGATCGTCTCATCCGTCGCGCCACCCCGGTTCCAGCGGTCCCAGTATTCCGTTCCCAGCGTCTGCGAGGAGTGGTTGGCGCGCCCACGGCTGCGCTTGGCCAAATAGGCTTGTGTGGAGCGGACCGCGTAGTGATTGATCTGTGCAATCTCAAATCCAAAAGGCGGTGCAACATGGTTCCCAAAGGGTGCGGGTTCTTTCGCGTGCCCCCCGGGAACAGACCGGAATACACCTGCCTGAAACTCGGACTTGGGATGCGGGTTGTGCAACCCATAGCGGAGATAGACGTCGCCCTGCCGGAACAGGGATTTGACGAACCGGCGCCCCGCCCCGCCCTGCTCATACTCCAACTCACCATCGAAAAACCGCTGTGTCACCGGCGCGTCGCGCAGAATATGGCGACCGCTGTTTGAGAATATCTTCCATGGTATGGAAATGACGTCCACGCCCGGCGTCGCCTCGATCAGGTCGTCCACTTTGTGGTTTCCGACGTGAATATTCAGAAACTCATCCGCATCGCAGACATAGACCCATTTGGCTTCTTTCACGACGGGCAGACGGCGGGCCTGTCGCAGTGCTGATCTGTGAATCCCACCTGTGCCCACGCGGTTCCTGTGAAACTCAACATGACCCAGGGCCTCAAGGCGGCGCAGAATTTGGTTCGTACCGTCCGTGCAATCGTTGGTGTAAACAATGATCCTGTCGAAACCCAAAACTTTATGATGAGCCACCCATTCCAGAATGTACGGGCCCTCATTTTTCATCGCAGAGATGAGGATTTTTTCAGGCTTGTTCATCGCTGCCATTCACCCCAGACGCTTAGTCGCCCTGTTTCTTGCTGTCATCTTGCGGGGTGATTTTTTCAATAGCGATCTGCGCACCAGCAATTGCCCGGATACGCAATTCACGGGGGTGTTTGCCCAGAAACTCGTTGACGGCCCGGATCACTCCGTCGCCCCACCACCCCCGGCGGTGGTAATCATCAAACGCCATGATCCCACCCGATTTGATCTTGGGAAACAACGCCTCTAGGTCCGCAGTAACACCTTCGTAAGAATGATCACCATCGACATAGGCAAATGAAATGCTCTCATCGTCAAAAAGCTTTAATGCTGGCACCGAGAAATCGCGAATAATGCCAACCTTGCCCTCCTCGATCTCTTTTTCGAAGGACGTGACGACCTTCTGGAAGATGGCTTCCATCTTTTCGTCTTCGGTCCTGCCAACAAACGCCGTTGTATGCGATTCCTCGCCAATATGTTTCCAGGGGTCGATCAGAAACAACTGACTGGGTTCAAGCAACTTCAGGATTGTCGGAGAAAACTCGCCCTGCCAGACACCGATCTCAACAGCCACCCCACCCTTGGGAAGGCGCGTCAGGAACGTACGTCGGATCGCATCTTTTGTATTCTTGCGTTTGGTTGCTTTGTCTGCGTTCGGTTTATTCTGGCTGCCGGGAAGAGCACCGATCACTCTGGGTTCGTTTGACATCTCGACCTCACTTGCAGACGGGTATTGATTTCTCGCGAAACCCGTTTTGTTTATTGGGCAATGGCTAACATGTCGTTGCTTCAAGAACCAGAAGCTATGTGTCGTTTTTGGAAAGTGGTGGCAACTTGTCGATACCAAGCCACGGAGGCTCGAGGCTTGTAACCCGATAGTCACTCGCTTTGCTCGCGAGAAAACGGTTAATCGCCGAAGACATACCGGAATAAGACCCTTTGCCCCGCCTGTAGGATGTAAAGGCGATGCTCCCGCCCGGAGCCAGAACCCTGTCGATCCGGTTCAACAGCTGCAACATGACACGCTCGGCCCGAACCCCGCGTATGATCACGACACCAACGCTTTGATCTTCAAACAGCTTCAGCATCAAAGGCGGCAGCGCCCGGTAGACCCTCAGACGCCCAGCGACGATCGGTTCACGGAAGTACTCCAGCAATGAATAGAAGGTGCGATCCAGGGCCTGAAGTTTAGGATCTTGCGTTGTATCCTTGCAGGCGAACGTATCCCACGACAGCCCCCATGGCCCGATGATCGTCAATTGCGCAACTGCATCCAATGCAAGTATTTCTTCTACGATTTCGGTCTCGACATGCCCGATCAAAACCCAGTTCTTCTTGCCGCTGATTGACCTCAAGAACCGCTGTCGCTGCTCTTTCGTTCTTTCAACCTCCGGAGACACTGGCGGCAGGAAAGATGAGTCCTTCGGATCGAACGGCAAGTCCACCTGTTTTGCATCAGTGATTAATGCATGCTGCGCCGCCGCTTCTTCGTACTCCATGGCCGTTCCCAGGGAATCCAGCCGGGTAAACCAGGGGTAGTTATTGGGTCTTGAGTTTTCAGATTTGGACATCTTGCCCAAACGCGTCCATTTCGCAACTTGCGCGAAAGAAACTTCGGGGTCTTTGTAGGTCTCCGCAACAAAGGAAAGATCGCCTTCTTCCATCACGCCCAGATCCAGCGCCTTTATATATCGCCCCCCGGCAAAATTCTTGTACCGAGTTATGAATCCCTGTGCGGCCTCTGTTTCACGTATCTCCGAGATACGGCGCTTGTGATAAGCAACAGCTTTTTCGTGCAAGTCTCCCAGAACACGATCCGCACGTAGTTCATCATACGATTTTCCAAGGCGGTCCAATTTGGAAAGGATCGATAATTCTTCAACTTTGTTGAAGCAATGCATGTGCCAATAGGCTTGTCCCGTTGCCTCCATCTTGGGATGAAACGCGGTTGTGTTTACATCCCCCCGCAGCCGCTTCATCAGATAACTCTCGATGGATCGGACGGCATAGTGGTTCATCCTGAAAAACTGCTGCCCAAAGGCCGCGCCAGTAGTGGAATGGGACCAACCATTTCGCCGCATTGCAGGTGGCAAGGGATCTCCGTCACCATCAATCCATGCAAAGCTTTCGGCCTTACCGGCGATTGGGCCACGCGGACGGTGTGTGTTGATTGCCCGATAAGACCCGTTGTTTCTGACAAGCGATTTGAAGGCACGCACATTCTGCGGCGTCACCACCCCCAACTCTGCTGCAGATGTGAATTGTTCGATCACAAACTTGTCTTCAAACTCGACAATCCCATTGTGTCCGAACATCTGCCATATCGCGGCAAAGCCATCTGCATGTGGAAAGGTGCGAAACAGATCGTCCAGCGTACCGTCCCCAACACGGATATCGAGAAATTCGTCGACATCACAAACCAGAATCCACTCGGCTTCAGCGTACCAGGGATGTTCCATAGCGTTCGCATAGGCCGACGCCTGCGGCCCATGCTTCCAGGGACCGGGGTTATCGATATGCGCCAGAAAACCCAGTTCCTCGCATCTTTTCAAAATCGCGTCAGTGCCGTCGGAGCAGTCATTCGAGTTAACGATGAAATGCGTAAACCCGATCGAAAGGTAATACGCGATCCATTCAAGGATGAACGGCCCCTCGTCTTTCATCGTTGATATGACAAGTCTCATCGCACCTACCCGCAACCATGGCCCGCAAATTCAGGACGAAGGGAAAAATCGCATCATTGCAGAGGCATGGCACGCTTCCCGACACATGGCTTAGTTACGGGCCACGGATTTGCAATGCAAGTGAACAGACAAGAACGGCAAAGTCAGCTTCGCATAAGCTGATCCGCACTTCACAGGATACGAAAAGATTTGGTGCGGTCGAGAAGCATCCGGTAGTATCGAACTAGCCTCTCAGACCCCTTATTTTTATGGGCAAAGCGCCCTAGGGCAGCCATCAGGTTTCCCAAAATGTGTGCTGTATCCAGTGGTAGTGTGTGTTGTTTGCACTGTCAACGAGAGACAGTTTTTGGGGATGCAAATTGGTAAAAGGTACCCACTGTGTTCGACTTCGCTCGAACGAATGTGAAACCTTCGCTTTCTCTTGATGCCACCCTATGATGCCGTCAGTTTTCTTCCGGCTGGAGAGTTTCTTCACTGAAACTAGGAGGCGATGGAATTTCACCGTCGTTTAACGGGTCTTGGGGATGCCATGAACTCAGACCGGTGATCGGGCGCGTACAGTCGATTTTGACATTTCTAACCACAGGACCAAGTACTGACGCTCTGCTTTGCATTGACCACGCACTGGGCGGCAAACAGGGAAGTGTCCCGCCCTTGCCCCACCTTGGCCCATTCATTTTATCAACTCCATCGTTCCCAATTTTCGCTCCGCCAACCAACAAACCCGCGCCTGCGACAGCGACACCTGCCGCAAGCCCCCCTGTCAGCACAGTTGCGGCGGCAAAAAGCCCGGCGACACCTATTCCAGCGACAAGTGTCCCAAAGTTCCTCTCAACTTTGCCACGCTCATTTAGGTCTCGAAGTTGAAACTCACATTTGATCGTCCGAAATGAAACAACGCTATATAGCGTACTTGATAACTTCACTGAACAATCCGGAGGTGTTCGATCTTCCGACAGTACCAGCGTCTCCCAGCGGTCTTCGGTCTTGAACTCTCTTCTTATCTCAAACCACTTCACAGAACCGTCTGCGGCGGTGATAGTTCCATCATACTCTAGTTTGCTCCATGTTGGGCTTGCCATGACAAACGCCTCCACATCTTCAACATTTCACTGCGACACGAGGTCGAGGCAAGTTTAGCATCTTATCTGTTTGCGTATCAAACCTGCCTTAAGGGATATTGGTTCAAGCGGTTCAAGCGGTATCGTGCGCGTGTGAGTTTGTGGAGGCACGTCTTGGTTTTCTATCCTTCGAATGTCGGCACCCCTGCCCGTAAAAGGACAAGGTAAGAACGGTTGAACTCATCGCTGGCTGCGGTCTTAACACGCAGGGCAACGTCAAGGTTGGCTTGGGCTTCAACGTAGTCCAGAGCCATCACTTTGGCTTCAGTCTCAGAACCGTCAAAAGCCGCCATCCGGTTGGCTACAGCGTCGATCTTAACGCGGGCATCAGACACCCTCAGGCCAGCCTCTTGCAAATCCTTATGGGCTGCCCCTAGGGCGGTGATTATGTCGGTGTATGTCATATTCATTTTCTCTCTTGGACCCAGAACGCAGAAAGGCCCCAAGCAACCACCACGGGGGAACCGTAGTAGCCGCTCAGGGCCTCATCAGGGGCGTTTTAAGGGTCAGTTGATGGTGGATGTAAGGGGCGTGTTCTCGTCGGCCTCAGGGAAGTCTGGCAGGTCGCCTAGGGCTTCCTCTAGGGCGTTCGTCTGCCGTGCCTTCTCTTTGGCCTCGGCCTCTTCCGCCTCACGCTTCTTGTCTTCAGAGTTCAGGAAACGGTGTGCTTCAGCCAGCCAGCTAGCTTTAGGTTCAGAGCGCGAGACAACCTCGCCCGATGCGGGGTCAATCTCAGGGACGCCATGCGTCAGGCCGTCAAGAAACTTCTCTCTCAACAGGACCCTGATTTGTTCGATGCCCCCATAGTGGTTGTCACGTTCGCTCATTTGGCACCGTATGCTTTGCGCTTTGACTTGGCGGTCAGGTCGGCAACCTGCGCTTCAAGCTCTGCAATCCGTTCCGCGTCGGTCTTGGGAATTTCCATCCCCTGTGACGTGTCGACTTTCTGAGCAGCGGCCTCACGCGCCAGTGCTGCACGAAACTCGTTCATCTTGCGGTCCTCGGCTTCATTGGCGGCCTTCACGGCTTCGACCACAGGGTCGGCTGAGCCTCCCCATCTGAACTGGTCCACCGCTATGTTTAGGAAACGGAGGACCAAGAATGGCAAACAAGCGACCGAAGCCGGAAGAGATTGTCTCAAAGTTACGGCAGGT
>NZ_JBXWSL010000089.1:0-8931 GCF_059613425.1 Ruegeria sp. BHSA123
ATTTTTGCATCGGTCATACCTGCACCCACCGAAGTGGGAAGGCCGTAAAAGTTGCCCATCTGAATTGCTGCGGCACCGATCAGCGCCTGTTCACCACTGCCGCCGGTGAAAGACCCGCTGCGCAGGTCCGTTATGAAAGGCCAGGCCGCAAAGCAGATAGGGCAACCCGGCGTGATCAGGTTGACGATGGCGACGCAGGCAAGTGTTTCGGCGACGGTTTGAACCAGTGTTCCCGCAAGCGTCGCCGGAGCCGTGGCCCCGGCTTGAGGCGGCACGGCCAGATCAACAGTCAGGCCCAGCTTGGCCGTATCGATCAAGATTTCCATGTTTTCCTTGCCGACCCGCAGAGGGGAAACAATGGGGCAGCCGCCGAATATGACGCTTGGCTTTTTCAGGAAAGCCCCCTCGCCGCCCTGAGCTAAGTCAAACATGCGGATGGCATGTGGAATGTGGCTGCGGTCGCGGAATGTCAGGCAGGCGGGTTTTTGGCTGCCTGCAAGCATGGCGTAAATGGTGTTCATGTCATGGGTGAAATCATCGGTCACATCCGTCGCCAGAACCGTGTCGCCCAGCATGTGAATGTTTTCCAAACGGTCTACCAGGCGGGTGAAATCATAAACATCACGCAGAACCGACGGACGATAGGTTTTGGTTTTGGCATCGAATGTTGTCACGGCGGTTCCAGAGTTGGCGAAGTAAACGCTCTCTGCCGAACAATGCATGTCGTCTTTGCCTTCACGCTCTCCGCGGGCATAGACATAAAACTCCTTGGCAGCACCAGCCAGGATGTCTTCCATCAGGGCGCGTGGAAAGCACAGCCGGTTGAGGTCACTCAACATAGCACCTTTGGGAAGCACCAGCTCAAGCAACTCCGGGAAATGGTCGGTAATACCGGTTTGTTCCAGAACGGTCAGGGCTGCATGATGGATGTTCTCCATATCGATTTGAGTCAGAGGTCTATAGCGTCCGCCGCTCAGACCCCCGCGTACGGCTTCGTTACCCGTGGTCGTCTGTTGTACCTTCAGACGCGCTGCGCGCCCGCCGCCCCCGCGACGACGTGAACGGGTTGTTTCATTGGTGCTGTTCATGTCGCATCCTCCGCCAAATCAATAATCTCACGGCGAAACCAGTCTTTGTCTGCATCGGCCTTTGGGCGCTCGAAATCGCGGGCGGCGCGATGGCCGGCAAAAACCGCGTCTGCGATCAATCCCGGCGACGCGGCATCACCAATGAGGTCAAGGGTTTTCAAACCGGCCCCCTTCAGGCTGTCGAAAAGGGCAGTTTCACGCTTGCGCTCGGTCACCAGAACCGTTGAGGCGCACGGGATTTCAATTTCGCGGCCGGTAAAGACACAGCCGATCCGCACCGCGCCGCCCTGAACCGCCGTAAGCACCTGATTGCAGCGGATATCCACCCCCAGTTCGATCATACGGGCCTGGATGCGGGACTGTTCCAAAGTATGAACGGCGTAGGCCGAAACCAAACTCTCTGGCGTGGCAAAAATGACCTGATATCCGGCAGTCGCCAGTTTCTCGGCAATCACTCCCGCCAGATAGATGTGATCTTCATCATAGATCATCACCGGGCCGCCCGGGGGCAGAACGCCATTCATGACGTCATCAGGCGTCAACACATTGGCATCCGGCGTGACCGTGGGCAGGCAGCGCTGTGTGTTGCGACCCACTCCATCGGCACGCCAATGGCTGCCGGTTGCAATAAAGACATGTTCAATGCCAAGCTCGGCGACTTGTCCGGCTTCGAGCTTGCTGTCCGTGAACAACTGTACATTGGCCCGCTGTTTCAGATCGTTCAGGCGATAGTCAACCACCCGCGACCAGGCGGCGAGGCCGGGAAGTCTGCTTTCCCTGCCAACCCGTCCACCAAATTCGGCCGAGGCCTCAGCCAGTGTCACCTGATACCCGCGCCGTGCCAATTGCATGGTGCATTCCAGCCCCGCAGGTCCGCCACCGATGACCAGCACTTCTGCCTCGCTTTTTTTCGGCGCAATGATCTCGGGGTGCCAGCCGCGGCGCCATTCCTCGCCCATCGTTGGGTTTTGTGTGCAGCGGATCGGAACACCCAGATTGTCCGACGACACGCAGATATTGCAGCCGATGCATTCGCGGATTTCGTCGATCCTGCCTTCCTCAATCTTTTTTGGTATGAATGGGTCCGCAATGGATGGCCGCGCAGCACCGATGAGATCGACAATTCCCTTTTTGACCATCGACAGCATCATGTCCGGGGACGTCAGTCGGCCAACGCCAACAACAGGTTTTCGGGTGATCTGTTTGACGTGAGACAGAAACGCGTTCTGATAACCATCTTCGGGCTGAAAACGGGTCGTTGCGCTGTCATTGGACCAATCCGCCACATTCACGTCCCACAGGTCGGGAAGATCGGCCAATAGCTCGACAATGGCGCGGCCTTCTTCTGCCGCCTGCATACCGTCGGCGCCCATCATCTCGTCAATGGCAAAGCGGAACGCCACGGCACAGCTGTCGCTTATGGCATCGTGGGTGTCTTCCAGCAGTTCACGGGTCAGCCGCACACGATTTTCAAGCGACCCCCCATATTCATCGCTCCGCTGGTTCATATGGGGCAGCATGAAATGCTGTGCCAATGTCATGTTGTGCCCGGCATAGACATAAACGATGTCAAACCCGGCCTCTTTCGCGCGCAGGGCCGCGTCGCGGTGCCAGCGGCGAAGTTCCCTAATATCAGCCTTGTCCATGGCCTGCGCATGCTTTGGTTGCGTCGTATCCACAGACATTTCGGACGGTGCAAGAACCGGAGCGCGGGTCAGCAGATTCTGCGCATGGTTGCCGTTATGAACCAGTTGGATGGCCGCCAGCGCACCATGTGCATGCACCGCATCCGTCATCAGACGCAGCGCAGGCACATCGCGCGCATCCCACAGTCGCCCTTCTGGGAACGGGGACAAATCCGAGGTCGGATGAATCTCGGTCTCCTGATTGGACACCACGGCCCAGCCACCTTCTGCTTTCATTCCCCGCACGGCAGCGTCCGCCCGCGGCCTGAGATGCCCCATCCCGGTGCAATGCGGCACCTGATAAAAGCGGTTTCTGGCTGTCACCGGCCCGATCTGGATCGGTTCAAAAAGCAAAGCATATGGGTTCGCGTTCGACATAATCACGCGTTTTCCTGTAGTTGGGTTCCGGAGCCCTTAGGCCCCGGATGATGGGTTGTGTTAGAAGCCGGCTTTGATCCGCTCGAATTCGGCCAGCATCTTCGCCTCAAGCTCGGGGTTCACAGCATCAAAGAACAAGCTGCCTTCGAAGAAGCTTTTGGGATCGGAAAAACCATAGGCTTCGATATTGGCCTGATCGGCGATTTCGAAAGCTTTTGCGTTGGAATGCGGGTAGCCCCAGTTGTCGATGATGTACTGACCACTGGCAGGGTCCGTAAGCGCGTTCAAAAGGTCATAGACCTGATCGACCGGTGTCGTGGACGATTTCAGATGCACATAGCCACACGCCCAGGTCGCGATGCCCTTGTCCACGTTGCGCATCATGGCCGCGGGCACTTCGTTCCAGATCAGGTTCAGTTCGGACTGGTTCCAGGCCCAACCCATTTCGATCTCGCCACTGGTCATGGCCTGGTCAAACTGACCCGCATCGGACCAGTAAAAACGCATATTCGGGTGGATCGAGCGCAGGAAATCCGATGCTTCCTTGAATTGCTCATCGCTCAGGTTGGTGTAGTCATCCGCGTTTCCGGTGGCCAGCGCGGCCAGGGCATAAGCAGACGATGCGGCATCCGGGATGGCGATTTTGCCCGCAAAGGCCGGGTCCGCCATCAGTTGCAGCGAGATTTCATCCCCCGAGATCTTGTCGGTGCGATAGATCAGGCCCGTGTTCCCCCATTCAAATGGCAGCATGTAAAGCTGGCCGTCCAGAACGATGGCGTCGACCTCTTTGATCTCGGGCAGCACATCCGTCCAATTGGTCAGCTTGCTTTCGTCCAAAGGCTGAATCAGATCAGCTGCGACCCATTTTCTGACAGCGTCGGAACAAGGATGTGCCAGATCAGCGGTAAAACCGGAACTCAGCTTGGTAAAGGCTTCTTCCTGGCTTCCGAAATAGGAATAGCTTGGCGCTTCATCCCCGTATTTTTCCATGTAGCTGGCAAAGAACCCGGGATCTTCATATCCCGACCAGTCAAAAACCGTCAGATCAGCGCCACCTGCACTGGCACTGCCTGTCGTTAACGCCGTCGCACATGCGAAGGCCGCAATTCCCTGAAGTTTCATTCTATCCTCCCTCTGTTTTATTCCGAATTCGTACCAAGATCGATCACACTCGCCGCCTGAAGCCCCAGCCAAACGGAGTCGCCACGATTGAAATCGACCGTGTGAAAATAGTTTGGAACGGAGACCGAGATTGGTTTTTCGGCCCCTGCCACCTGAATGTGGTAGTGAATATTTTCACCGTAGAAGGCGACGTTGCTGACGGTGCCTTGAACCGTTGATAGGTAGTCTTCAGGCCGATCCGCAGCAATCTCCAGCTGTTCCGGTCGAATACCGATATTCATGTTTCTGGCGCTGATCGCCACATTGGGATTTCTTTCGATTTCCATCCGCCCGAAGGCAGCCGCATCGATTGACAACGTGTCACCGCTTTCGCCAAGCAACCGGGCCGGCAATATGTTCATCTCACCGATGAAGCGAGCCACTTGCTGATCACAGGGACGGGCATAAAGCGTTGTTGGCGTGTCCACCTGCTTGAGTTGCCCGTTGAACATCACGCCGATACGGTCGGACATGGTCATCGCCTCGTACTGGTCATGCGTGACCATCACAAAGGTAATGCCAAGCGACTGTTGCAGATTGCGCATTTCAAACTGCATCTGTTCACGCAGCTTCTTGTCAAGCGCTGACAAGGGTTCATCCAAAAGCAACACCTTTGGCCGCATGATCAGCGCGCGGGCAAGCGCCACCCTTTGACGTTGCCCGCCCGATAACTCGCTTGCGCCGCGATCCTGAAGACCACCCAGTTCGACCATTTCCAAGGCTTCGGCGACGCGCTGATCGATCTCGGCCTTAGGCGCTTTGCCCCGCAACCCGTAGGCTACGTTATTCCCGACATTGAGGTGCGGAAAGATTGCGTAGCTTTGGAAAACCATGTTCGTCGGGCGTTTGTTGGCGGGCACTCCTTCCATATCCTGACCGTCAATCAGCACCTTCCCTCTGGTGGGTTCCTGAAAGCCCGCGATCATGCGTAAAACCGTGGTCTTGCCACACCCTGAGGGACCGAGGAGCGAAAAGAACTCGCCCTCTCTGAGGTCAAGGTTTATGCCGCTCGCGGCCACAAATGTGCCGTAGCGCTTTTCGACATCCCTGAGCTCTATGATGTTTCTGTTTGTCATCGGACCTCAGATGCGGATGAACGGCGGCGGAAGTATTCAGCCAGAACCAGAAGCAGAACCGAGGTTAGCAACAGGATCGACCCCAGTGCCAAAACATTTGGAAGCTTGGCGGGGAAACGGATTTGGCTCCAGATGTAAACCGGCAGGGTTGGCTGGTTACCGGACAGGAAAAAGGCGAGGACGAATTCATCGAAACTGACGGTGAATGTGACCAAAACACTGGCTGCGATACCGGGGGCAACGACCGGCAGCGTCACGCGACGGAATGTTTCGAACACGCCGACGCCCAGATCGTAAGATGCTTCCTCCAGTGATGCGTCGAAGTCATCAAAGGCGGATTTCAAGATCGAGACAGAGAACGGCAGCGCGAGAAACGTATGGCCCAGAATGACGGTCAGCAATGACGGCTTGAGACCGAGGAACAGAAACAGGACCAGCATTGAAGAGGCGACGATTATGCCCGGGATCACCAAAGGCAGCATCACCAGACCTTCTGCCGCGCGTTGACCCCGAAAACGGTACCGAACAAAGGCACGGGCGGCGAACAATCCCATGGCGGTCGATAGAAGGGCAACAACAGTGCCGACGGCAAGCGAATTCCAAAGCGCCTGGATCAACGTGTCCTGCTCGCCTAGCTTCCGATACCAGTCCAGTGTCCAGCCCTTGATCGGGAACGCAACGATTGTGCCGCTGTTGAACGAGAACAAGGGAAGGAACAGAACCGGCAGGTACAGAAACAGCAGATACAGGAACGCATAGGCTGTCAGGGTTGTAGGACGTCTCATCTGATCCGCCTCCCCAGCCGCGTTGCGGACATGACAAACACGATAGCCACAAAACCCACCGACAGCATTGCGATCAGCGATAGCGTAGCCCCAAGGGGCCAGTTGTTGGCGGCCCCGAACTGCACCTGAATAAGATTGGCGATCATCTTCCCATCTGAACCACCAACCAGAGCCGGGGTCACATAATCACCAACTGTAGGGATGAAGATGATCAGGCAAGCGGCAATGATACCTGGGATCGTCAGCGGCAGCGTCACCCGCATAAAACGTTGAATGGGACTGTTCCCAAGATCTGTTGCAGCCTCAAGTAGACTGGGATCGATTTTCTGCAATGAGACATAGATCGGTAGGATCGCAAATGGCGCCCAGGCATGAGCGAGCGTCAGCACAACTGCGAATTCGTTGTAAAGCAGGAAGTCGAGAGGCTCGCTGATCAGACCCAGCGCCAGAAGCGCAGAGTTCATAACGCCGTTGAAACCCAAAATGAGTTTCCAGGCAAATACGCGCAGCAAATAGCTGGACCAAAATGGAATGGTGATGAGCAGAAGCCAGATGGTCTTTTTCTGGGCCTTCATCGCGATAAAATACGCGACGGGATAGGCCAGTGCGACGGTGACTACGGTCACCGCTCCGGCAATCCAGATCGACCGAAGCATCAGGTGCCGGACCAGCGGATCCGCAAACGCATCGCTGTAATTCTTCAGCGTCGGTGTCTTGTCGAGCGTCACATAGGTTTGGGTCCAGAATGAATAGGCAATCAGGATCAACAATGGCGCCGCGACCAGAAACCCCACGTAAGCCGTGGCTGGCGCGCTGAGGGTATATCCCCGGGACGCTTCGCTGCGAAAGATCACCCAACCTCCCTTCCCGAAATTCACGAGTTACTAATGGACGATCGTCCATTAAATGTTGCGCCAGAAAGGCCTTTCGTGTCAATATTCCTTTGATCTACCTCTATGAGGCATTCACAAACGGTTGGTAACATTGAACAAAGTGCAAAGCACCAAGGAACAAAAACGCGGTTCAAAGCGGGATCCGGAAGCCAATAAACAGCTACTGATCGACGCGACTCTGGACACAATTGCCGATATTGGAGTTACCGATACCTCGGTCAGCCGAATCTGCGAGCGCTCCGGCCTGTCGCGCGGAATGATCCATTTGCATTTCGGGGGTAAGGACAATTTGCTGACCGCAGCCGCCCGGCATTTCAGCAACGAGTATTATGCCGAGATGGACAGAAGGATGGATCTGGGCGCGAGCGCAACGCCCGAAGACCGTGTTATGGCAGTGATTGAGGCCGACCTGTCAGAAGCACTGCTCAATCCGCGCAGTACGAAAATCTGGCATGCGTTTCGGGGTATCGCAAGCTCTCATCCAGGTATCGCCCGTTACAGCAGCACTCAGGATGACAAACTTGTCGAAACCTTGCGGTCCGCGTTCAAAGAGATAGCCCCAAAAAACGGACGTGACCCGAACCTAGTAGATGACGCAACCAGCGGAACGCTCGCCTTGCTGGAGGGGATGTGGGTGAATTACCTAACCGATATGCAGGGATTTTCACGCCGCCGCTCTGTCAACCTTGTTCGAAGGTTTTTATGCGGACTTTTCCCCGGAAAATTCTAGGTTTAAGCCTTGGCGGTGTTCTAGTTCAAGTTGGATAACTCGGAGACAGAAGTTTCTGAGAGAAAATTGTTCCGGGCGCATACAATCAGCTCGTCTGTGCTTTCGTTTTGAAACAACTGCGACTGCCGTGCCATTACTTACATACCCAAACTTGGGACACTGTCAGGTGACGAAGCCCCCTGCCCCACGGGCCTAAGGCGCTTGTCCACTTGTCGACAGATACAGGTTATTCGTACCCAAACCGGACATGGGTGACCTTTCCTGTAGGCTCGGATTTTGGCTTAGCCACCACAACAATGCCTACACGCCACAAAAAAAGTTTCACTTTGGGGAATTTTTTCCAGGCGCCTTCGTAGTTGTATTGTCTGCCATCCGGCAGACCTGAAAAAGTCGGAGAATCCAATGTCCCTAAAATCCCTCACTTTTACCGGTGTCGCGCTGGTTGCGACTGCAACCGGTTCATTTGCGGATGGTCACACCGGTGCGCCAGCCGCAACTGGCCAGCTCAACGGAGAAACCTTCCTGATGGATGCGCGCAAGATGACGCTCTATACCTTTGACAAGGACGAGACAGGCGTTTCGAATTGCTATGATGACTGTGCCGCCAAATGGCCGCCGCTGATGGGTGATGCCAACATGGAACTGAAAAAAGGCTACAGCCTGATTGAACGCAAGGATGGCAGCGTTCAGGTCGCCTACAAAGGAAAGCCGCTTTATCTATGGTTCAAAGACGAAAACCCTGGGGACATGACAGGGGACGGTGTAAAAGGTGTTTGGCATATGGCACGCCCCTGAACCTTGGTGCCGGGGGAAAGTTTCCTCCCCCGGCTTACGTACATGCTTCAGTCATTTGAAAACCAGCTTGAAAACTGCCTCCCCGATCTTTGGCGTTATGCCTGGTCGCTGACCCGTGATCGGGATGCGGCGGATGATCTGGTGCAGGATTGTGTTGAACGCGCCCTTCGCAAACGATTGCTATGGCTTCCGGGACGGCCGTTGAAACCATGGCTCACTAAAATATTGTTGTGTCCGTCGTCAGGGATATTGGGACAGATTGCCGCCTGAACTAAGAGAGGATTTGGCTCATCTGGTTGGGTTGATTATGCGGCGGATTTGCGGTGAAGCAAGCGTCGCG
>NZ_JBXWSL010000090.1:0-8558 GCF_059613425.1 Ruegeria sp. BHSA123
CTGCGGCAGACCAACCCATCCCAACATCCAAACACGCTAAATAAGACCTAACCACCAAACCCGCAACCAATACCAAATACTCAAGCAATCCATAACCGCAATCGAACGGCTTATGTGCTTTGGAACACCATGCCTTTGGTCGAAACCAATACAACTGCCGCAAATGGCCAGTATCCAACACCCAGTTGGTTGCAGAAACAGGCGCTGCAACAATTACAGACGCAAACGTGACTGCTTGGAGCAGGAGTTTCGTTTCATTTCACTGCTAAATATGGCAATTCTGCCCTTGCGGGTCCGATCCGCGATTGAGAAACACAAGCAGGTCGCGATCATTCGATGAGAGCTGAGATGACTTCTGAACAAGCCGTCCGCGATGCGGTTCAGACGCATTCGAAGCGTGTCTGGCGGTTTGCGCTGGCATTATCGGGTGCCTCGGATGTAGCCGACGATTTGTTGCAGGCCACATGTTTGCGCGCGCTTGAACGACATCATCAGGTGACGTCGCATAACCGTCTGGACAGCTGGTTGATGACAATCTGCCGGTCGATCTGGCTGAATGAGCTGCGTTCGCGGTCGGTTCGGAACGCGCAGGCGCTGTCGGTGACCCCCGAAGCGGATCTGGTTGCAACGGGACCAGACACAGAAACGAATATTTTTGCGGCTGAAGTGTTTACTCAAGTGATGCAGTTGCCAGAGGCACAGCGCGAAACGGTTATGCTCGTCTTCGTTGAGGGGTACAGTTACCGCGAAGCCGCCGCCTTGTTGGAGGTTCCAATTGGCACGATCATGAGCCGGCTTTCGAATGCCCGGCAGAAACTTAAAACCGTGATGCAGATTGATGCAGCGGACACCGCGCGACGGAGTGGCAAATGACGTTTTCCGACGAGACGCTTCTAGCGTATCTGGAAGGCAGCCTGGACGAGGCTCAGACCCGCGCTATTGAGGCTGCGGTTGAAGATGACGCTACGTTGGAACATCGTCTGATGGCGCTGGATCCGTTTGCGCCAGTTGTTCGGGACGTTTTTGAGAAGCTGCCCGCTGAAGCGCCGAAGGTGGACCTGCCGGAAAAAACGACGCGGCCCGGCATTAACGGGTTTCTGCGTCTTGTTGCGGTGGCTGCCAGCGCGGCGTTTGCAGCCGTCGCCGTAACATTCTGGGCCACCCGGCCAGCAGATTTAAGCTGGGCCCAGCAGGCCGCGATCTATCAATCACTTTACGTGCCGGAAACGATTGCATCGCTGGACAGTTCGGACGCGTCGCTGGCCAAGCAATTTGCAATGGCCGAAGCCAAGCTGGGACGATCACTGAATCAGGAAACACTGGAAGCACTGCCAGGGTTGGAGCTGAAGCGGGCGCAGGTTCTTTCATTCAAAGGCAAGCCCTTGATCCAAGTGGTTTTTGCTGATGATCAGGGTCGACCACTTGCCTTCTGTGTTATTCGCCAAGGACCGAATGCCCCAAGTACCGACGTCCAACTATCGGTCTTGAGCGGTTTGGCAACTGCAAAGTGGGAGCAAGGCGGTTATGGATATATGCTGTTGGGCAGTTCCCCGCATACGGATTTAAGCGCTGAACTGGAAGTGTTGACCCGTACATTCTCGGGCTGATGGAAAACCCTTGTGAACAGTTGCAAATGCCCGAAGAATGCCGGGTATGACGTCGAAGAAAACCATGCCCCTTCCAGAAGACGAGGTCGATGATCTTGGCCCAGCCAGTATCTATGACGGCGATCCGGCAGAAGAGGACGACCCTTGGTTTTTGCCCCCGGACCAGGACGTGGAGGAAGATTTCTTTCTGCCTGGTCCCCGATCAGATCAGCGCCCGTTGTTCGATCCGCGCGATTGGCATTCGGCACAATCAGAATTGTCGGCAGAGCTTGCTGATCTTGCCCTGACCTTTGGCGCTCTGGATGAGCGGCTGCGTTCGGGGCCTGAGGGGTGGACGCACCGTTTGGCACTTATGGAAACGTCCGATCTGGGGTGGTGGACAGGGGATCGGGTCAGCGTAGACCGCCTGGCTTTGTGGACGGGTCTGAGGATCGGCGCGACCCACGATGACGTGCAGGCGCTGTTTCGGGCAGGTTGGGCCGTGCGCCGTCTGAGCTCAGGCGCAGGCCCGGCTACAGGCGGGTGGGAAAGCGGGTTGACAGCGTTTCTCGACCGTCTGGCTCAGGGCTCTGGTGCGACGCCCGAAGCGATCGTTGATCTGGCCGAAGTCATGCAGAATGCTGAAAGGTTGCACCCAGTAACACAATCGGCGATCGCGTTTCATGCTTGGCGAGCTATATCGCAGGGCGTCGGACACGACACCGAGGCGGCAATCATCGCAGCGCGGCACGCGGCTTCGATGGGGCGCGGCGGCGCAACGTTCATGCCACTGGCGCTGTCTGGTCCGGGTGCGTTGCGCGGAACGGGTGGGCCGACGGAAAAGTTAGGGTCTTGGATACAGGGCGCCGGGCAAGCCGTTCTTGCGGCCTTGCTGCACCTCGACCGGATCAGTGCCTGGGAGGGCAAGGCGCGCGACGCAACGCATGATTTGAGCGGTCGCACCCCCCCGCGTCTGATTGATGCTCTGGCGGCGTGGCCCATGGTCTCGGCCCCGCTTGCGGAAGAACTTACCATTTCTTCGCGCGCGGCGGTTCAGCGGAATTTTGACCTGTTCACCCGGAGAGGTCTGGTGCGTGAAGTCACCGGCCAAGGCCGTTACCGGGTCTGGACTGCCGCACTATGATCCGTCAACCACTTGAAGATGCGTGCGGCGGGAAGCACGCTTTCAGCGCCCAACGCCGACATAGGTGTCAAATCCTGACTTCAGCGCCGTAGTTTTCGAGTAGATGTTGCGCAGGTCAACCATCCTGGCTGATTTCATTGACGCCGCAATTTCGGAAAGGTTCAGCGCGCGGAATTCATTCCATTCTGTCAGCAGCACAACAACATCCGCGCCCCGCGCGGCGATATACGGATCGTCGCACCATTCGACGCCCGGCAAGAGCGCCTCCCCTTCAGATTTTCCCTGTGGGTCAACAACACGCACCTTTGCGCCTCCGCCTATTAGGGCGGGGACGATGGACAGTGATGGTGCGTCGCGCATATCGTCTGTGTTGGGTTTGAACGTAACACCCAGAACTGCCACGGTCTTGCCGTTGAAATGATCGTCACATGCGTCACGAATTTTCTCGATCATCCGCTTCTTGATTTCGTCATTAACGCGGATGACGGTCTCGGTGATCTGCATTGGATGCGCGTGGTCCTGCCCGATCCGCGCCAACGCGGCCGTGTCTTTTGGAAAACATGAACCACCGTAGCCGGGTCCTGCATGCAGAAATTTGTTGCCGATCCGCCCGTCAAGGCCGATGCCGCGCGCAACTTCTTTAACATCCGCGCCAACTTTTTCGCACAGTCCTGCGATTTCATTGATGAAGGTGATCTTGGTCGCCAAAAACGCGTTGGCGGCGTATTTAATCATCTCGGCACTTTCCAGATCGGTGGTCAGGATCGGGAAGTCGCGCAGATACAGAGGGCGATATATTTCTGCCATCACTTCGGCAGCGCGGTCGTTTTCCACGCCGACCACGACGCGGTCCGGGCGCATGAAATCGTCGATTGCCGCGCCTTCGCGAAGAAATTCAGGGTTCGAAGCCACGTCAAATTCGGCCTGGGGGTTGGCGGCCTTGACTGTTTCCTGCACTTTTCTGTTTGTTCCGACGGGCACAGTCGATTTTGTGACGATAACGGTATACCCGGTGACAGCCTGAGCGATTTCTTCCGCCGCTGCCATCACATAGGTCAGATCCGCATGGCCGTCTCCACGCCGGGTCGGCGTTCCAACTGCAATAAAGATAGCATCCGCGCCGTCCACTGCGGCTGCAAGATCGGTTGTAAAGCTCAGACGGCCAGCCACGACGTTTCGTGCCATCAGCACGTCCAGACCCGGTTCATAAATAGGCACCTGTCCGGCTTTGAGCATATCGATCTTCTGCTCAGCCTTATCAACGCAAATCACATCATGTCCGAAGTCCGAGAAACACACACCGGACACAAGGCCCACATAACCTGTGCCGATCATTGCAATGCGCATCTGCCAAATCCTTTTTTACCAATTACTATCAACGGCGCGGGCACAATCGAAGAATCCAGGGCCGGTTTCAATGATTTACAGGTATGGCTGTTGAGTTCCCACGTTTTCTTGTTGTTTTTGAGGCAATAAGTGCTGGAAAGGAGTTTCTAAAGTCCGTCGTGCAGCGCAGAAACTGTTGAATCACGGCCATTGTCAGCTGAGAAGATACAATTCTGGGCATGGATCAGTAATAAACAGCTACCAGGCGTGTGGTGTTGCGTCGCTCGCTTTTCGCCCGGAGCAAGGCGTCTGTGGCGGGTCCAATGAAATCGGTGATTGCTAAAGAAATGGGTCGACTACACAAAAAAACCGCCTGAACCACAGTTCAGGCGGCAGCTGTACTCAGAACCAGCGCCCTATGGCGATGACACTTGGTGAAAAAGCGACTGCATCCGAAGTTGAGGAGAGGGCTTTGCAGGTAACTTGAGTGTTTCCGGGCACATCAAACCCGATGAAGCGATTATTAGCTCCAGCGCTGCCACTAACGCTTGGCGCAGAGGAAAATGGCGCTGGGTAGTCCCACGTCATTGCAGCGCTTGCGAATAATGCGCCTTCAGCGGTCGTACATGCGACAGGAAGCAACACGGCGGTGCAAATCATGGTTCCATCAGCAAAACGCGTGAAATCGCCACTGGCATTACTTCCGCGCTCTATGACCGCACCGGTTGGTGTGCCGCCAACTTCTGATACCGCCCCCAGAAGGTTGCCCGGCCCATAGCCGTAGTCGGCACGCATCAGGCGACCCGGAGTGGTATCCGTCATATTACCCTGAATAGCTGCACCAGCCGCTGTTCCGGTCGTAGGGTCAAAAGTCAGAGCTTCCGTCCAGGTACCTCCGTCAGGGGACACTTTAATTGAGAACCCCGTACTTCCGGATAACCCCATTTCAGCGTGGCCGGTCCAGTTCGACTGAAACACCAGCGATGCCGTATCGCTGGCACCCGCCTTGTTGATCTTCAGCTGATGCCCGCCGCCCTCGTGGCTCAGAAGCGTGGCCGGGCTTCGGACAGACAAGCGATTCGTAACGTCCGAACTTGTCGCCACCCCGATACCATCCAGGTTCTGAGTATTGACGGGCAAGGGCAGCCAGTCAGACCCATTCCAGAACTTCAGTTCACCAGTGGCTTCGTCCCAGGCACGCCAGCCCGCATACGGGGTCAAGAAATGCCAGGCGTTGTCCAGCCATGCGGCAAGCTCTCTTGCATGTCCGGCCCAGTCCCCGGTGGGGGTGGCGCCCAGAGCATAGATATCGCCCTGCTCGGGGACTACGGGCGGGGTGCTGGCATTGGTCGTCTGTACTGAAAGTTGAACGACCAGATCAAGCTGTCGCAGTGCTTCATTGTGGATGACGTGTTTTTGGGCCTGCGAAGGTTGCAGAAAAGGCAGGTGCAGTCTGGGTGAGATCTGTGACACGGGGGGGCCTCCTGTGGCTGTCGGTCCGAAAATCGGTTGCGCGCCACCCTGCCGTAAGGCGCGTCAATCTCGTCTGACCTGGCCGACCGCACAGGAAATGATCTGTTAACCTGAGTATCTCCGGGGATAAGCCGACCCGAGTATGGCCTGTGGAGAACTATGTCGCCGCTTAATCCCGGGCATAAATGTCTTCATATCGAATGATGTCATCTTCGCCTAAATAGGTGCCGGTCTGCACTTCGATCAATACCATGGGCACCTTGCCAGGGTTCTCCATCCGGTGCACAGCACCCAGCGGGATATAGACTGACTGGTTTTCACTGACCAACCGTTCCTGATCATCGATTGTGACCTTGGCGGTGCCCTCTACCACAATCCAATGCTCGGACCGGTGGTGATGGGACTGCAGGCTGAGCGCTGCGCCCGGATGCACATGGATTCGCTTGACCTGAAATCTGTCACCGATCACGAGGCTCTCAAACCAGCCCCAGGGGCGGTGATCGACCGGAAGCGTATCTGCCTGTTTGGCCCCTTTTGCCTTTAAGGCAGCAACAGCCTGCTTGACGTCCTGGGCTTTATCCATGCTGGCAACCAGCACAGCATCTGGCATCGCAACTGCGATAACGTTCTCAAGCCCCATTGCCACCACTTCCTGCGCTGGCGATTCTGATCGTATCAGAACGTTGCGGCAGTCGATTGTGGTTACTTCCCCATGTGTCGCTATGTCATTTTCATCAGGATCTGACAATTCTTGAACAGCCGTCCAACTGCCAACATCAGACCAACCTGCGGAATAGGGAACCACGCTGAGGTTGGGAACTTTTTCCATGACCGCATAGTCGATCGATATGTCATCGACGTCAGCCCAAGCTGAAGGATCCAATCTCAGGAACCCCAAATCTGTCTTTGCGCTGTCGACGGCCTTTTGGACAGGTGCAACAAGGGTGCTAGCGTACTTTTCATATGCGGCAACGATGTCACGTGCCGCAAACAGGAAGATGCCGGAGTTCCACAGGTAACTGCCATCTTTCACCATCGCCTGCGCCGCTTCCAGATCCGGTTTCTCCACGAACCGATCCAGGCGAACTGCACCCTCGGACGCGTCTGGGGCGTCGTTCAGCTTTAAGTAGCCATACCCGGTTTCGGGCCGAGTGGGCGTGATGCCAAATGTCACCAGATCGCCTCGTTCGGCAATTGCGCGCACGCCTATGTCGACTGCCTGATGAAAAGCCGCCTTGTTTGGAAGCACATGATCTGAAGGTGCAACCAGCATGATGGCATCCGGATCACGTAAGGCAAGGTACAACGCAGCCGCCAGTACGGCAGGGGCCGTGTTGCGCCCTTCAGGCTCAATCAGGATCGGGCCGGGGGCGATCCCCACAGCTGTCAACTGTTCAGGGACAATAAACCGAAAGGCATCGTTGGTTAGAACCAGTGGTTTGGCATAGGGCGCATGCGAGGGCCCAAGCATCCGGTCGGCACAATCTTGTAAAAGACTGGTTTTGCCGACAAGTGGGACGAATTGCTTGGGATAGCTTTTGCGCGACAGGGGCCACAAACGCGTTCCTGAACCACCACACAGGATGACTGGATAGACCGTTCTGTTCATACGCGTGCCCCTGAATTGCTGATGATCAACGATATTTTTCAGTTCTTTTTGTGGAATGAGTGATCCCTTGGCTACTGGGCCGCTTTTCCAGTTGCAACGATGTCATTCAGATACTGGCTCAGGTCATCACGCAGGTCGTCACGGGCAAGGGCAAAGGAAACGGTTGCTTGCAGAAAACCGGATTTTGAGCCGCAGTCGAAACGCTGCCCGTCGAACTTGTAGCCAAAAACGGGCACGCCGGATGCGATATCTTCGGCGATTGCATCAGTCAGTTGGATTTCACCGCCGCTTCCGGTTTTCATTGCGTTCAGGTTGTTCAACACGGAAGGTCGAAGAATATAGCGCCCGATAACGGCCAAATTGGATGGCGCTTTCGATGGTTCAGGCTTTTCAACCATGCTCTTGGCCGGAATGACCGGGCCGATACTGTCGACAACATCCAGCACGCCATACGAACTTGTCTTTTCTGGCGGAACCTCCATCGTTGCCACCATGTTGCCGCCCGTTTCCTCATAGGCTTCGACCATTTGTTGCAGACATGGTTTGTCTGCAGCAATCACATCGTCAGGCAACATAACGGCAAAAGGTTCATCGCCTATCAAGCGGCGCGCGCACCAAACGGCGTGGCCCAGACCCAAGGCTTTGTGTTGGCGGATATAGGCGATCGCGCCGCTTTCCATATTGGTCTTGTTCAGGATATCGAGAAGCTTGTTTTTCCCTTTGGCCATTAGTTCCTGTTCGAGGACGAGGTTATGGTCAAAGTAATCTTCAAGCGCGGATTTCCCGCGAGACGTCACAAAGATGAACTCTTTGATCCCAGCGGCGCGGGCTTCATCGATTGCATATTGCACCAGGGGGCGGTCCACCAACGTCATTATCTCTTTCGGAACGGACTTGGTTGCCGGCAAAAACCGGGTTCCCATTCCCGCCACTGGAAAAACTGCTTTGGTGACTTTGCGTGTCATGGTGCCTCTCAAATCAAAACTTGGCCGGTAAAACAGAAAACATCCGGAATGTCCTCTTAGTCTTCAAAACCGTGTCAATCAATCATGCCCAGTGTGCCGGCTGTTATTGACCAAATCGTGCCACCTTGGTCCAGACGAGTCAAAAGCCGACTCCGTTGTTTCCTGTATACAAGGCCCGAACGACAGTTCCCAGCGACCCTTCCCTTACAACTCTGTGCCAAAAATCTGGCGACGATTTGTCGATCACGGAAAGTTGATATTTTGGAGCAGCATCACTTGCCTTGAAAAGCCCCCGAACGGAGTTCCGCGTGCCTTTCTTTGGATGGGCATATCGCCTTGTTATGACAAGTAGTTTTGGACTGCGCGGTCAAAAAGAACTCAGATGGAAGGGATTACTTAACTGGAATTAACACGGCTCACTTAGTCGCAAGTTGCGTCAAGTAACGTGTCTTAAG
>NZ_JBXWSL010000091.1:0-7908 GCF_059613425.1 Ruegeria sp. BHSA123
ATCTTTCCCGCACCGCAGCAAACGAGCAAAGCCTGACAAGAAAGGCACTCGCGCTCAGTTCGGTACGCCTCTCTCTGCGCCAGCAACACGTTGTTTTTCAACAATATCGGCAGGAGGCTGTCATTCGCTGCGGTCTGCGCTAAGGTCCGTTCCGCGCAAACTATGCGGTGGCAACTTCTGTCATAGTATTGACTGTTCGAACGGCCATAGCGTTCTTCCTGTCGGCAGTCTTTCAGCTTTGATGCAACCATCAGAGAGATGCTACCTTGTGTATGCGCTTTGGCGTCGTAACGACCGCACATCCAAGCTCAGCACGGAGAATCTACGTTTGCTTCAAGGCACGATGGGCAGGGTACAAATCTGCAGCAGAAAAGCAGCTCGGAGTCTGCCACTGAGATCCGAAGAGCTTTACGCCCGGCTTTCATTCGTCAACAAAAGTGTGCGCTTCTGACAAACCCTTGGTAACGGCTTCGACAAGAACCGTGTTCATACTATGCGATTCCAGCCATGCTTTGGGGTCCTCGTAGAGAAGCGGGTCGAGCTCAGCCAGTCTATTGAGAGCAACTCGTGCGGCTGTTTCGTTTGAGAGTTTGCTGTAAGCGATGGCAAGCAAAGCCTGGCCAAAGGACCAGCCATCAGTGGAGGCGTGTTCCGCATCTATGGCCAGTTCCTCCCATTCCTCTCTAAGCAGATGGTCCGCGGCCAGCAGGTGAAAGTAGAACGGCGGTGGCGCAACAGAGCGGTCTATCGCGCGATGCATAATTGGAACTCCCTCGTCGAAGCGACCTGCTATTCCATAGCGGATCGCTAGATTGGCCAGTGCGGCTGGATCGTTGGGGTTAACTTCCACGGCTCTTTGTGCAAACTCGATCGAGCGCTCCATATCACCCGCGTATTGCTCAACATGGGACATCGCCTGAAGCGCGTCAGTATCCCGTGGATCCAAGTCGATAGCGCGTGCCGCTGCCTCTTTGGCAAGGGCAAAGGCCGCGTCCCTTGAAAGCACTTTCTCATGACCGAACCGGGCAGCATCATTGCGCAGGTAGGCCAGCATTGCCCATGCGCGAACGTATTCCGGGTCCTCGCGAACGGTCGCTTCCAGACAATCCCGCGCAGCCTGATATTGATCTCGATGGTATGTTCTGCGGTAAATCTGTGCACTCGCGACACACGCAAACCCTCGCAGTGTTGGGTCGTTTCGATCCACAAGTCTGTCAGTGCGAACATCGCGGAGCGCATATCCGTATTGCTGCCCTATTGTCGAAGCGATCTGCGCAGAAATCGTGTCCTGAATTTCGGTTATGCTCTGGCCATTGGTGCCCTCGGCATAGCGCTCGCTCCATAAGACTTCGAAATCATCCCGCCGCACAAGGTTGGTTCGGATAAGTAACTCGCCGCCATCGCGCCAAACGTCGCCGGTCACTGTAAACTCAGCGGTTGGCTGATGGATTTCGAACGACGTGGTCCCCGAGCCCTGCGCGACTTGAGCAGACGCAATATGCACTGCAAGATCCGGAAACTTGATCAAATCCGCAGCAAGCTCATTGGTCAGGCCCGAGGCGACAAGCGAAACAAGAGCGTCGTCCGTTCGAACTTCAAAATCCTCAACTAGAATGGAAACTTTTTTGTCGGGCCTCTCGGCTATTGCTGGTACAGGGCTATCAGGTCTCTCGTACCAGAAACCAAATCCGGCCAAAATGACTAGGCACATGACCACCAGCAAGGCCAGTCCAGTGTAGAACCTTGTATTAGGCTTCGACACTTGCTCGTGGTCGACAACCTCAGTCGCCCTGGGATGAACTGCCTCGGGCACAATCTGTTCTCGTGCGGAAAATTTCGGAATGTAATGACCTTTTGGAATACTAATGCGGATCGGGTCATTGCTACCTCGCCCGACATAGTAGTTGTCGAGATCCCTGCGCAGCTTTCGGGCTTCGAGCCGCACGACCGGGTCGGCTTGCTGATCAAAATCAGACCCACGCCCGAAGACCGCGATTGCGATAGTGGTCGCCTTCAGTTCGTTCTCGCGACCCGCCAAGGCTTCCTCGACAATGTATGCCAGCATCTCGCGACGCCGGGCACTGGACTGCAGTCCACTATAGTCAAGTATTCGTTCGAGTTGTCGACGTATGTCCTCTTCGGACATCTCCAAACGTGTCGGCCAATGACTGCTGGTCACTTTTGTCCTCACTGGTCCATAGAACCCTTAAGAAAAGAAAATAGAAGTAACAAGCCATCTGGCCATACTTTTTTTGGCCTGCGAACTGCATGTATACAACATGTAACAACGTTCTAATCCACGCCTTTTGATGCTGTGGTCCGGCAGGAGCACAACGGATAATGGACGCTTTTCTGGAAAATTTGATTGACAGGTACCCCGAGCAAGGTGAGCGGATCTTTGTTCAGTTTCGTGAGGACCCAGTATTCCGGTCAATCTGTGAAGAGATGGAAATAGCCGAACAAGCCATAATACGCTGGAAAAATCTTCCGCCTCGCGCGGCAGAATATGAACAGATTTTGAATGAGCTGAATATAGAATTTCGGGCGTATCTCACTTCTGATTGTCATCGGCAGACGAAAGATAATCAGGGCAGTTCGGCGGCATCAAATGGAGAATAATTAAGTGGGTTACGCGGAATGCAAATCTTCGGGCCGGACAGAGGACCGGATGCTCCTGTCAAGGCTGCGCAGATTGTCTGCTTTGGTAGCTCTCTTCACAGCTACCATTGCAACACATGCAAATGCTCAGGAAGACCTCAGCGAGATCAACAACGGAACCAACCCAACGCTGCTGACAACGCAGTTTGGCTTCCAGTATCAGTTCAACCAGATCAATTCCGACCTGAACACCGGCCTGTTCGAGGCCTTCTACACGCAACCTTTCGGTGAGGGTGGAAAACGGGCGTTCCGGATAACCGTCCCAGGCTCGGACAGCCCGTTCAACGCAAACCCCATCTACGGCGGAGAGCCAGGGGTTGAATTCACATTGGGCGACATAAGCGTAACCTACATTGACGTTTTCCACCTTACCGAAAAAAACGGGGCCGCTTTCACTTTTGAACTGTTTCTGAACACAGCGGAAACCGAAGCCGCCGGGTATGGGCAATTTGCCGGTGAAACCTCGGCCTTCTACGCTTGGTTTCTCAACAACGGAGCAATTTTCGCCCCAGCCTGGGTTCAAACATTCGGATTGGAGGGCGGGAATGATCAAGGCCAGAATGTAAACACGACCACGATCGACTTCTACTATGTTCCCAAGCTGAAGAATCCGCGTTTCTACCTGACATTCGATCCCGCAATCATCCACGATTGGGAAACAGACGCGACATTTGGCAGCCTGCAGGTGACTGCAGGCATGTTGACAGGCAAGGCATTTGGCGGCGATGGTCAAGTGTTCATCAAGCCTGGCATTCTCTTCGGCGGTGACAGACCGGCTGAGTGGTCTGTCCAGGTCGGATACAAGGTGCTGAATTTCTGATGCCGGTCCACTTTATTGCTGCCTGCCTACTTCAAACCCGCCCCACCTCCAGGCGCTCGAAACAGTTCTACGCGGAGCAGAAATGGGCCGTAAGGGTCCCCCGTCTCAATTTGCAATTTTCACAGCGCGGCACAACTCCACCCCTGAACTACCCAGTGCAATCACAACGAAATTCGTCCAAAATCTGAAAATGAGGAAACCAATCATGTCCAACAAAATGTTGACCTATTTTCTCTGCACCACGCTCGCGGCAACTCCGGTCAGCGTTCTGGCACATGACGCCAACCATGCGGTCGTCCCAGCCGGCGTAATCGGCGAAATTGAAACCACCAACGTCAGAATGAAATTCGACAATGTCCTTATTCGAGGTGCGCAGATATTCAATGGCTGCGACGAGGAATTGTCAGAAGCCGACGTGCTGGTCTCTGGCCAGCTGATCCAGAAGATCGGCAGCGACATCCCGACACCGGAAGGCGCTTTCGAGATCGATGCCGAGGGTTATACGCTCATCCCAGGCCTGATCGACAACCACTGGCACGGGATCTTTGCCGAGGCCACCATCGCCCAATTGGCACTGACCGGCGAGGGGTACTGGAACCTTCTGGCCGCCAAGGCGCAGAACAACGCGCTTGCCCGCGGCTTCACCACGGTGCGTGATACTGCTGGCCCGATGTTCGACATCGCCAAGGCAACGAACGAGGGTCTGATCGACGGACCTCGTGTGTTTCCCTCGGGACCCGCGCTGTCGATCACAGCGGGCCATCAGGATTTTCGCATGACGCGAGATGTGCCGCAGGGCGCCGGCGAATTGCACTCCTTCGAGCGAGGCAACATGTTCTACATCACGGACGGCGTACCGGACGTTCTCAAGCGCACGCGCGAAAACCTCATGCAGGGTGCCACCCAGATCAAGCTGATGGCGGGCGGCGGTGTCACCTCGGCTTACGACCCGATCCACACCATCCAGTTCACCGATGAAGAATTCAAGGCTGCTGTCGAGGCGACAGAAGCCTGGGGCACCTATGTGACCACCCATGCGATCAATGACGAAGCGGTTCGACACTCCATCGAAAATGGCGCGCGCAGTGTTGAGCACGCGCATATGTCGACTCGCGAAACACTGCAGATGTTTAAGGACAACGATGTCTGGCTCAGCATGCAGCCATTCCTCGATGACGAAGACGCACCGGCCCTGAACGAGTTCCAGAAGGCCAAGTACAAGTTCGTCACTGACGGAACCGATTTCGTCTACCGCACCGCCAAGGAGTTGGGCCTGAAGATTGCCTTCGGTACTGACACGCTCTTCAGTGCGGACCTTGCGAAACGTCAGGGCGCGGTGCTGGCGAAGATGGAACGGTGGTTTACCCCCTACGAGACGCTGAAGATGGCCACCTGCGACAACGCCGAATTGCTTAAGATGTCGGGGCTGCTAACGCCCTATCCGCTCGGGCCGCTCGGCGTGATCGAGGAAGGTGCCTATGCAGACATGATCCTCGTCAACGGCAATCCGCTGGAGGACCTGCAACTGATCAGCGATGCGAAGGCGAATTTCGGCATGATCATGAAGGATGGCACCATATACAAGTTCGACATGGAGTGAGCATCATATCGCGTAGAACCGTGATTGCCTCTGTTCTTGACCTCGCGGCGTCGATCGCGGGGGCGCAGGATCAACCTGCCAGGCCCATTGTTATTACCAACGTCAACGTTTTCGACGGTTTGAATGAAGAACTGATCGATGGCGCCAATGTCGTGGTCTCTGGCAAATTGATTGCATAATTCACTACTGAGGAGGTCGCAGTCGCAGGGGGGGCAGGTCATCGACGGTGGTGGTCGCACGATGATCCCTGGCTTGACCTGAACCTCCCATACTGAACTGGTCCACCGTTATGCTTAGGAAACGGAGGACCACGAATGGCAAACAAGAGACCAAAGCCCGAAGAGATTGTCTTAAAGTTACGGCAGGTTGAAGTTCTGATAGGGCAAGGGATGTCCCGTCTTGATGCGATCAGGCAGATTGGTGTTGTTGAGCAAACCTATTACCGCTGGCGGAAGAAATGAGCCGTTGAAGGCGCCATTGGTTCGAGCACAATGGCGAGCGGCGACGAGAGGGGCTGAAAGTGCCAGTGAAACAACCGAAGAAAGGGCGGCTCTGGCTGAACCCTCTCGGGACATTGCTGCGCAATGCCCTGCCGGGCAGTGGATGGGTCTTGTGTTCGGCTTAGGCCGGAGTATCGCAAACACGTGTGGTCCTATGACTTTGTCCATTGCCGAACCGATGATGGCAAAGCTTTCCGGTCGTTGAACATCGTTGATGAGTACAGTCGGGAATGTTTGGCTATCAGGGTCGAGCGGAAGCTGAACTCAACCGATGTAATCGATGTCCTGACAGACCTGTTCATACTTCGCGGCGCGCCGAGTTTCATACGTTCAGATAACGGGCCGGAATTTGTCGCCCAGGCCGTCCGAGACTGGATCGCTCCCGTTGGCGCCAAGACAGCTTACGTCGAACTTGGCAGCCCGTGGGAGAACGGATACTTTGAAAGCTTCAACGGCAGGTTCAGAGACGAGCCGCTCCGGTCTTAGGTAGCAAATGCACCAAATTGCCATCTGGATGGCTGGCGAGATCTCGTGTGGAATGGCGGCATGTCGAAACCACTGATTGTTCACACGCTGACAGAGAAGCGGGCCGAGATACTGGGCCAGATTAAAGCATACGAGGCGCAGATCGCACATGCGAAGCACGATCTGGCGCATGTGAACGCGACAATTGAGCTGTTCGCCGCACCTGAACGGCGGCGTGCCCGGTACATTGTGAGCCATGGGTTCTTCGAGAAGGGCGAGATCGCGGATATCTGCGTCCGTCATCTTCGGGTCGATGCCGAGCTGACCACGCGAGAGCTTGCCAAGCGCGTAATGGTGGAGCGCAACCTGAACATCTCAGATACAGCGCTCAGAAACTCGGTGGTCTTCAAGGTCGTCCAGGCGCTGCGGCATGCCAAGCGACGAAAGCTCGTCAAGATGATTGAGAAGAAGAAAGGTTTGTGTGTCTGGGATGCCGGCGACGCCGTCACGTTGCGCGTCGTTGCCAATACCCCTTCCACGACCGGCTGACCGGCGACGCGAGCGCACCACCTATCAGGCAATCTGCCAGGCGGCCATTGCGCTCCTCCCGATGATCCTCGAGCCAAGCCGCATGAGCCGCGTATGCATCGAGATATCTTCCTTCGACCTTCAGATGTTGTCCGCCAATCATCCGTCTAAGCCGTGAGAAGAAGCTCTCAGCAAGGTTGGTATTAACTCCTCTGACGCTGTAACCCTCTGAATGATTGACTCTTTGCATGTCGAAGTCTGTTTCCAGAAGATCCCAGTACGCAACTTCATCGGCCGAGACAACGGTGTCTGGAGTGATCCTTTCCCTTGCAAAATCGACGCCTTGCGCCTCCCGAAGAAAGGTTCTCGTCACCGTTCGACCGCCCCGCTGGCGGAGTACGACAACGGCTGGAATCTGGCGGTCCGACGTATTCTACAATGGCCCAAGGCCGCTCTGCCTCTGGAAACGCGTCAGAATGTCATCACTTTTTCGGTGACCGCGATTCCGGCGCCATTCCAATCTGATCTTGCAAAGCTGATGCATCGTCTGTCCACACCAGACCCGCTGGCAGATGACGGTCAGAACAGAGCACTCCGACCTGCAACCCTGTCTCAATACCAAAGACAGTTGGTTCGGTTTGCCTCCGAAGTCGTTCATGCTGGTCTCCCGATCACGGAGATTGGAGGTTTGGAGATCCTGATCGATCCAGTGTTCGCGGAACGTGGTCTGCGCCAGATGTTAACGCGTACCAACAACCAGACCACAAAGATGATCAGCGAGATCGCCGCGTTGCTCCGCAACCTGGCCCGGATACTCAATGCACCCGAACACAGCCACACCATCAACATGTATTCCGGTCTTGAGGCACGGTCGGCAACACGTGCCTTCGCGGACCTGATAGACGCGAAGAAAGGGTGCCGCAAATGAGCCTGGTTCTACCTATCGCCAATTGGCCCGCGTCCGACCGGGATATGTGGGACAGGCTTCAGAAGGCGGCCGGACCGCTCGACGATTGCGGCGCCCTCGCTCATCTGCGCGCAACCTCATTTAAGACGCTGGAACTTCGCTATGCCCGATGGCTGCAATGGCTGATTACTAGTGATGTGGACTCAATAGCCCTGACTCCGCCACAACGCGCGACCCTGCCGCGCCTTTCCGCTTGGCTTCGGGACCTCTCACACACCCGACCGATGACCCGGTTGATGTTCATTGATGGCGTGTTGCGTATTCTGATCGGGCGGTCTCTGGTGCGTCCATGTTGCGTCCCGGGCTGCAAGCACTCTTCAATGCAACTCAGGAAGGACGGGTTGATCTGATCTTGGCAGAGGCGCTGGAT
>NZ_JBXWSL010000092.1:0-7897 GCF_059613425.1 Ruegeria sp. BHSA123
CTGTTGAACCATCCGCACGGATGCAGTCGGGCCCAAGGCTTGAGCCCGGGAAATTGGCATCTGCAATAACGATGTCATCGCCATGGCCCATGGCGCGCAGGGCGTACAGCAATTCAGGAGACAACAGCGGGTTGAGGTTACGCAGCATTGACAGGTTCCTTGGGCAAGGGAGCATCTGACCGGATCAGGCCTTCGGTACGCAGGTCTGACCAAAGCTGGGCGGGGATGGAGCGTTCCAGCAGGGCGACATTGGCTTGAACCTCGGCCGCGTTAACAGCGCCCGGAACAACCGTTTTCACGGCGGGGTGTCCCAGAACAAATTGTAGCGCGGCTGCGATCAGTGGTGTGCCATGGGCCGCACAGACGGCTTCGATCCTGCGCACCCGTCCAAGAATATCCTCAGGCGCATCGGAATAGTTATACTTGGCCCCTGGCACCGCTCCGGTAGCGAGGATGCCCGAGTTATACGGCCCGCCCAGAATGATGCCCACATCACGCTTTTCGCAAAGCGGCAGAAAACTGTTCAAGGCTTCCTGTTCCAAAAGCGTATACCGACCCGCCAGAAGAAACCCGTCGAAATCGCCAAGACCCAGCAGTTTCTCGCAAACCTGCCATTCGTTCACGCCCGCGCCAATCGCGGCGATCTCGCCTGCGTCTCGCAGTTCAACCAGCGCCTTGTAACCGCCGTCATCGAACAACTCGCGCACTTTGGCGTCTGACATTTCCTGACTGCCCTGACTGAAAGCGCAGACGTCATGCACCAGAAGAATGTCTGCATTGGCAACACCGATCCGGTCCCGGCTTGCCTCATATGACCGCATGACGCCGTCATAGGTATAGTCGAACACAATGCGTTTCTGCGGAACGTCCACAAACGCTTCGGGCGTCACCTCATGTGGTTCGCAATCCAGCAGCAGACGACCAATTTTGGTCGATAGCTGGATGTTCTCACGTCCAAACCGCCTGATCGCTTCGCCAAAGCGATACTCGGACCGGCCCAACCCGTATTGCGGCGCGGTGTCGAAAAACCGGATGCCTGCGTCAAATGCGGATTGGAGCGCAGCTTGCGCATCAGCATCCGAGACCTTGCGATAAAGATTGCCCAAAGGTGCGCCGCCAAACCCCATGCGGGTCAGCGGCACGGGCCGGGACGTTTTGTTGTTCAGAAGAGCGGTTTGCGAAACGGTCATCCTGCCTCTCGGGTGGTTTGGGGCGTTAAGTTAAACAGCTGCGGTCTTTCCTGTTGCAGCCGTTCGATCCGAGGCATCAGTTGCCCAAGGTGATGGCGCATGGCGTCTTGTGCCGCACGTTCGTCATGGGCACTGATGGCATCGAATATCGCCCGGTGTTCGGACAGTGTTTCCGCAATGCGGCCGGGTGTCGGCAACAGCAACATCCGTGCGCGGCTGACCTGTAGCGACACGGTCTGTGCCACATCCGGCAGGCGAAGCATCCCGGTGAACGCCATCAACAGGGCGTGGAATTCCTCATCTGCGTGGTAAAACCCGGCAATGTCTTCATCTTCGATCAACAGCTCTTGCAGGCGCACATTGCGGCTCAGCTTTTTGCGCTGATCTTCGGTCAGGTCACGCGCAACCTTGGCCACTGTTGCCAGCTCCAGGGCCTCTCGCAGAAAGGCGCCTTCGCGAATTTCCTCCATCGAGAAATAGGACACACGTGTACCCGATTGCGGCACCACATCCACCAGCCCTTCGGCGGAAAGCCTGGTGATGGCGTCCGCGACAGGTGCGCGGGACACACCCAATTGCGCGCAGATCGGCGCCTTCCGAAGGTTAGCGCCGGGGGGGAAATCCAATGCCAGGATCGCCTGTTTGATGGATTGGTAAACGCGCTGCGCGAGCGACCCCTCAAATGTTGAAATGTCGGGCAGGCGGGTGGCGTCAATGTCGTATGGGTGGTTCATAAATCTGAACTATCATACTAACATGTTAGTTGACAAGAGAGGATTATCCCCGTAGCTCTGTGGCGAACAAGCGGGGAATCCATGCACCCAGTTTCAGAGATCAAAGCCCAGGGCGGCCCCGCCCGTGACACAATCCGGCTGAACCCGGATGACAATGTGATCATCGCGTTGCGCGACCTGAAAGCCGGCGCGCAACCGGATGGGTTATCGGTGCAGCTTCCCACGGAAATCGCACGCGGGCACAAGATCGCCACCGCCCCGATTGCGGCAGGTGAGAATGTGATCCGCTACGGACAGATCATAGGTCAGGCCAAAGCGGATATCGCCGCGGGCGAGCATGTTCATGTCCATAATCTGGGTATGGGGGCGCATCAGCAGGACTACGCATATGCAAGCGCGAACACGCCACTGCCCGTGATTTCAGGCGACCGTATCTTCCAGGGCTTCCATCGTGCCGATGGCAAGGTCGGCACGCGCAACTACATCGGCATTTTGACAACGGTGAATTGCTCTGGCTCCGTGGCGCAGTTCATAGCCGAAGCCGCCGAGAAACGGAGCTTGTTGGACGCGTACCCGAACGTGGACGGTATCGTCCCCATCGTTCATGGCACCGGATGCGGGATGTCCGGAAAAGATGAAGGTTATGCCACACTGTTCCGGACATTGGCTGGATATGCCCAGCACCCGAATTTCGCCGGTATCCTTCTGATCGGTTTGGGGTGCGAGGTGATGCAGGTAGCCGATCTGGTTGGGGGTCGTCCGATCCGTCCTGATGGCGTGCTGCGTTACATGACCATTCAGAGTGAGGGCGGCACGCGCCGTACCATTGAACGTGGATTGAACGAACTGCGCGGGATTGCCGAACTCGCGAACAAGGCCGAACGCAAACCTGCGCCGATCAGTGCGATAACGGTTGGAATGCAATGCGGCGGGTCGGATGGCTATTCCGGGATCACCGCCAATCCCGCTTTGGGTTATGCCTCGGATTTGCTGGTGCGGCATGGCGGTACGACGATCTTGTCCGAAACCTCGGAAATCTACGGTGCAGAACACCTTTTGACCCGGCGGGCCGAGACCGTTGAAGTCGGGGAAAAGCTGATAGAACGCATTCGCTGGTGGGAGGGGTATACTCACCGCAACGGTGGTGAGATGAACAACAACCCTAGCCCCGGCAACAAGCGCGGTGGGTTGACGACCATTCTTGAGAAATCGCTGGGCGCTGTCGCCAAAGGCGGAACCGCGCCCTTGCGCGGTGTTTACAAGTTTGGCGAGAAAATCGACAGGACCGGGTTTGTTTTCATGGACAGCCCCGGTTTCGACCCATGCTCGGTCACGGGGCAGGTGGCATCAGGCGCGAACCTGATCGTGTTCACCACCGGGCGGGGCTCGGTTTCGGGTTATCAACCAACGCCCTGCATCAAGCTGGCAACCAATTCCGAAATGTTTGCCCGGATGTCGGAAGACATGGATCTGAACTGTGGGGACATCGTCACAGACGGCGTGAGCATCGAGGCAAAAGGCGAAGAGCTGTTCGAAATGCTGATCCGCGTTGCATCGGGTGAACAAACAAAAAGCGAAGAACTTGGCTTTGGCGGGGTCGAATTTGTCCCCTGGCAAATCGGCGCGGTGATGTAGGCCGCACTACCCCTTGGGGAGAGGGGTGTTTGGGAGGGTAAATGACAAAACTGGTCGACATGTCGGGGATCGAGAAACACTTTCCCGGAGTCCATGCGCTGAAATCAGTGCAGTTCGATCTGGTGCCCGGTGAAGTCCATGCGCTGATGGGCGAGAACGGTGCAGGCAAAAGCACGCTGATGAAAATCCTCTCGGGGATCTATCAGCGCGACGGCGGCACACTGCAAATCGAAGGGCGTAATGCAAACCCAACCACGCCACGCGAGGCGCAGGCTTTGGGTATCGGTATCATCCATCAGGAACTGAGCCTGATGAATGATCTGACGGTGGCACAGAATATTTTTATTGGCCGCGAACCTCGCAAACGGTTTGGCCGACTGAACGATGCCGAGTTGAATGCACAGACAGCCGAGATTTTTGCGTCCATGAACCTAAACCTCGACCCCAGGGCGCAGGTCGGCAGTCTGACCATCGCCAAACAACAGATGGTCGAGATCGCCAAGGCCCTGTCTTTCCGGTCCAGGGTTCTGATCATGGATGAACCGACCGCGGCCCTAAACGATGCTGAAATTGCCGAGCTGTTCGTCATCATCCGCCGTCTGAAGGCCGAAGGCGTGGGCATTGTCTATATCAGCCACAAAATGGATGAGCTGAAGCAGATCGCTGACCGGGTCACGGTGATGCGCGACGGAGAATACGTTGGCACAGTTGACGCGGCAGCAACGCCGATCAGCCAGATTATCGCGATGATGGTGGGTCGCGAAGTCAAGGAAGAGCCGCTGGTTCCCCCCGATCTGAGCGATGCCGAAGTTTCGCTGGAAGTGACCGGGCTGTGTCGGGGTCACGAAATCCACGATGTCAGCTTCTCGGTTCTGAAGGGTGAAATCCTGGGCTTTGCCGGGCTGATGGGGGCCGGACGTACCGAAGTTGCGCGGGCAATCTTCGGGGCAGATCCCAAGGATAGCGGAGAAATCCGGGTGCATGGGCAGGTGGTCTCGATCCGCACGCCATCCGATGCCGTCAAGGCGGGCATTGGCTATCTTTCCGAGGATCGCAAGCATTTCGGCCTCGCCACTGGGATGAGCGTTCGTGACAATGTTGCCTTGGCGTCGATGGATATGTTCACCGGACGTGTCGGTGTTCTGAACGACAGTGAAATCAGCACGACGGCCAAGAGTTACATAATGCAGCTGGGTATTCGCACGCCTTCGGACACGCAGGAGGTGCGTCTTCTGTCCGGGGGCAATCAGCAGAAAGTTGTCATTGCCAAATGGCTGCTGCGGAATTGCGATATCCTGATTTTCGATGAACCCACGCGTGGCATCGACGTGGGCGCAAAATCTGAAATCTACAAGCTGCTGGAAGAACTTGCCGGGCAGGGCAAGACGATCATCGTGATTTCGTCGGAACTGCCCGAGATCATGCGCCTAAGCCATCGCATCGCTGTGATGTGTGAAGGCCGGCTGACCGGCATTCTGCCGGGCGGCAAAGACACCACTCAGGAAGATATCATGCATCTGGCGACCCAGCGGGTGGCAGCGATGCAGGTAACAGGAACAGCGTAATGACCTCAGCAACGGATATCGAAAAGAAAAGCCCGCTGGCGGGTCTCTCCGAAAGTGGCGCCTATCAAAAGCTGCTGGCCTTCGCCAGCTTGATTGCCTTGCTGATCGGGTTTTCAATCGCGTCGCCGAATTTCATGCAAACCTCAAACATGATCGCCATTTTGCAGGCGACATCGGTCAATGGGGTGCTGGCGGTTGCTGCAACACTGGTCATCATAACTGGCGGGATCGATCTGTCCGTGGGAACTCTGATGACGTTCTGCGCCGTCATTGCCGGTGTCGCGCTGACCTATCTCGGAATGCCGCTGTTGCTGGGGGTTGTGGCAGCGATTGCGGCGGGTGCGTTCTGCGGGCTGTGTTCGGGCACCTTTGTCGCCAAGATGAAAATCCCGCCCTTCATTGCCACGCTAGGTATGATGCTGATCCTAAAAGGGTTGTCGCTGGTGATCTCGGGCACGCGGCCCATCTACTTCAACGACACGCCGGGTTTTGACCAGATTTCGCGCGGGTCGCTGATCGGAGAGGTTTTCCCTGCTTTGCCGATCCCAAATGGCGTGCTGATCCTTTTCCTTGTTGCCATTGCAGCTTCGTACATTCTGGGGCGCACGGTTCTGGGCAGATACACCTTTGCGCTGGGATCGAACGAAGAAGCGGTGCGCCTTTCGGGGGTGAATACCGATCTTTGGAAGATGCGCATTTACGCTTTGGCAGGTGCGATCTGCGGTATCGGTGGAATCCTGATCGCGTCGCGTCTGAATTCGGCGCAGCCCGCGCTGGGGCTTGGCTACGAGCTGGAAGCTATTGCTGCCGTCGTGATCGGGGGCACGTCCCTGTCCGGTGGGCGCGGTACGATCCTTGGCACCCTGATCGGTGCCCTGATCATGGCAGTTCTGACCAATGGTTTGCGGGTGCTGTCCGTCGCGCAGGAATGGCAGACCGTTGTCACCGGCGCGATCATCATTCTGGCCGTTTACGCCGATATGGCGCGGCGCAGGAAGACAGGTTGAACATTCACAAAAATTAGAAACGAAGACCAACTGGAGGAGAAGACATGCTAACACGTCGTTTCATTTTGGGGGCCCTGAGTGCGGCCAGCCTTTCGATACCTGCATCAATGTCATCAGCGGAAGACATATATATTCCGCTGGTGTCCAAAGGGTTTCAGCACCAGTTCTGGCAGGCGGTAAAGTCGGGTGCGGAACAAGCCGCCGAGGAATACGGTGTCACGATCACCTTTGAAGGCCCGGACAACGAAACCATGGTGGATCGTCAGATCGACATGCTGGCGGCGGCCTTGGCCAATAACCCCAAGGCCATCGGTTTTGCCGCTCTGGACAGCCAGGCCGCCATTCCACTGTTGAAGCAAGCTGATGAAAAAGGCATTCCGATCATCGCCTTTGACAGTGGCGTTGACAGCGACATTCCGGTTTCTACAGCAACCACAGACAATCAGGCCGCGGCTGCGCTGGCTGCGGACAAGATGGCCGAGATGATTGGCGGCAAAGGCAAAGTGGCCGTTGTTGCGCATGACCAGACCAGCCGCACAGGCATTGATCGGCGTGACGGCTTCGTCAATCGTATTGCTGAAAAATACCCGGACATCGAAGTTGTCACGGTTCAATACGGTCAGGGTGACCACCTGAAATCGACCGAGGTGACCAAAGCAATCCTGACGGCGAACCCCGATCTGAATGGCATCTTCGGCACCAACGAGGGCTCGGCCATCGGTGTGGTGAACGGGGTGCAAGAACTGGGGGCCGAGGGGCTGGTCATCATCGGGTATGACAGCGGTAAGGCCCAGAAAGATGCGATCAAAAGCGGGTTGATGGCGGGTGCAATCACTCAGAATCCCGTGGGCATCGGGTATGAAACCGTCAAGGCTGCTGTAGCTGCGATGAAGGGCGAAGAAGTTCCTGCCCTGATTGATACCGGGTTCTACTACTACGACGCATCCAACATCGACGATCCGAAGATCGCGGCAGTGCTGTACGACTGATTTTCATTGTCATACTTGTTCCTGGCTCTTGGTTCTCCAAGGGCCAGAAGCTTGTCAGAATCCCTGCATCAGCATGTCGATGCCGGCGGTGATCTGCGCAAAGTGATCATCAAGGTTGTCGACTGGCGATTTTAGAATGCCCACCGGAACGGCAGCCATGAATTGGGTCGCCATTACAAACGGTTTGCCCTGGATATCAAAGACGGGATTGAGCCGGGTGGCTGGGATCGGCGCCGTCGCTTCGGGAAGCAGGGGCACGACGACGCGTGTGTTCAACCCGCTCAGCAGATCGCTCTGGATGTCCAGAAGATACCCGTCACCTGACGGGTTGGGGAACACGTCGTATTTTGGCATCAGAACTGTCGGTAGGTATCCAGCGGTAAGCCATTATGCTCGACATACGCGTTGGAACTCTCAAGTGCGGCCTTGTTTTCGGCTTTCCAGCGTTCAGCTTTTGCGCTGGCGACTGCGGCCCGAATGCCGTCTTCGGCTGCCCGGGACAGGTTGATCTTCAGATCCCGCGCCTCGGACAGTATATCGCCATCCAGTGATAGATTTGTCGGTCTACGAGATGGAGCATTCATTTGGTTACCCTCAAGACTGCGCCATTTTACCACTACGCCATATGCGCGTCAAACATGCGCATATTGCTCGACGCGCGGAAAATCTCTGTTCAACGGCACGTGGCAATCAGGAAGTTATTGGCCTGAAAAGAGCATTGCGCTCTGTTCTTGAGCTCCCCCTATTACTGTGCGACTTTTTGTTTGTGTTTGTTGA
>NZ_JBXWSL010000093.1:0-7887 GCF_059613425.1 Ruegeria sp. BHSA123
TAGACGCCGCCCAGCCTCCCGCGGCTTCCTCCTTGTCAGGTTATTCAACGCGGGCCGGGTTACACACGAACGCCAACGATGCGCCGCGGCCCGCATCGAAAAACCTTCGACATAACCTTCGACATAGCTGTCGTTCGCTGCATTGCAACACGTTTAGCTGAGCATCTGCACAGCTAAAAAGCGCCCATCTAACCGAAATTGCGTTGCTGGCGCGTTTCACACTTTCGGCAGGTACTGGTTAAGCAGAGCGTCCACGAGACCTTCTTGTAGCCGGTACCCCTTTTGCTGATCTACGCGCAGAATATCTTCCAATATCACAAACTGCTCTATGCCTGTTGTCATGGCCAAACGTAGTGTCAGATCTTCGTAATCGCTCAGTTTCATCGAGCTGCAAACGGGTTCAAGGGCCTCTCCAAATGCCGCGACCCTTCTCGCTCCACGCATTTTGACAGTGCCGTCTTGCAGTGATGCCTTCAGCGATTCAGCCAGAAACTGGCGAAAGAAAGCCTCATGTTTGCGGGAGAAATCCAGATAGTAGCGCGCAACCGCGTGCACACGGTTGCGTACATCCTCAAGTCCTTCCAGCAATTCTGCGGTCGGCATCACCTCTATGTCGAGGGTCGCGTCGAGGGCCAACACACCGGGATCGGAAAAGTACCGGTATACCGTTGCCCGACCGGTTTTCGCGCGCTCTGCTACTTTGGCAAGCGTCACATTTTCCCCCTCTGACATAAGCTCACGTGCCGCCGCCAGCAACGCCTCTCTAGTCCTGTTCTTTTGATTGGTTCGAGGGGCCACACCGATGTTCCTTAATGATAAACTTGTCTCATGAGTGGATATGTGTATCATAAAGGTACATTCATCGAAGTAAAGGGAGTCGTTGAAATGACGCAATCTCGCCCTCGCACATATCACCTTCTAGGGAACCTTCTGAAATTCCACGCATTTCCAGCCGAAACCGGAGATCGCTGTACAATCGTTGAAATCAAGACCGCCCCGGGTGCCGGCGCGCCCCCCAATCATCACGCTGGCGAAGATGAGAGTTTCTATGTGCTCGAAGGCGAGTTTGAGTTTTTCCTAAACGGCGAGACAAAAAAGGTAAGCAGTGGCGATTTCGTGAAAGTCCCCGATGGCGCGGTGCACGCGTTTACTTGTATTGGGAAAACTCCAGGTCGCTTGCTATGCATCAACGCTCCGGGAGCTATGCATGATACATTCTTCACCGAAGCGGGCGAAGCAATGCCGGACGGCACAACGGATATTCCTGCACCCGATGGGCCACCCGACATTCCGGCGATCATGGCGGTGGCGGAAAAGGCCGGCATGACGATCCTGGCCCCTGAAGACGCACCCGCTTGAAGCAACCTAAGCCACGCGCTCAAGTCTGGGCGGTAAGCTGACATATTATCCCTGCTGATATATCCTGCCATCATCACTTTTGGGAGGCTATGTCATAACGAACCTGAAAGAGGTCGCCCAACACTATCATTCAGGACATCTGCTTAAACGCATCTCTGACGGCTGCGCGGCGCTGGATCTGACACCACCGATTGCGCACGACGCACTCGCTCCGGTGGACGAATTTCATATTGGTGGCCGTCGTGCAACTGAACCGTTTGTTAAGTCGCTACAGCTTTCCAAGGGTAGTCGCGTCCTGGACCTCGGCTGTGGTCTGGGAGGCCCAGCCCGCTTTGTCGCTGCAACGACAGGAGCTCATGTCACCGGCATCGACCTGACGCCCGAATTTGTAGAAACCGGGCGCGCTTTGACCGAGTGGACGGGATTGAATGACAAGATTGAATTGGTTGTAGGCAGCGTGCTCGAGTTGCCTTTTGAGGACGCATCAATGGACGCGGCCTACATGATCCACGTCGGCATGAATATCGCCGATAAAACTGGGATCGCGCGAGAAGCAGCGCGGGTTCTCAAGCCTGGCGGCATCTTTGCGATCTACGATGTGATGCAGGTCGGAAGCGGACAAATGGATTACCCGGCGCCTTGGGCATCATCTCGTGAACTAAGCGCGTTGGACCCGCCTGAAACCTATGAGGCGGCCTTAAAATCGGTGGGGTTTGAGGTTGGGGAACGCATTGACCGTACAGCGTTTGCTAAACAGTTCTTCGCTGATCTTGCTGCCGCACAAAGCCAGGCCGACGGTCCCCCGCCACTCGGGCTACATCTCATCATGGGCGATGACACCGCGCTGAAAGTACGTCACATGGTGCACAACATTGAGAGCGGTTTGATCGCACCGATTGAGTTGCACGCGCGGCTGCATAGCTAGCGGCGGCTCTCGAGCAGTTCGTGTCTTTTTGAAGTGGCCGCTTTGGCTCACTGCTGCCGTCGGATGCGGCGCGGCATCTCGTGTCGAAGCCCGCATGTATGCTTCAGGGATCGGCCCACTCCTGACGTTGCCGATGTCGCCAAGCGCTGCGGCGCAGCTTCACCAGACCGGATTTTCGCCGCACTGCCGAAATGCTGCCCCGCTCGAACTCACAGATCGCGGACTTTTCCGTCGTTGCCTGTCCGGGTGTTTGCTTGCGCACCATCTGCTCACAGGCGCGGCACGTCTATCATTGCGATGCAGCGCACTTCACCGAACCGGTCATTCGGATGCGGTATATTGGCTCAATCCGAAACCGATCCTTCGCTGCATCCCTTTTCGGCAATCAACACCGGGGCAAACAAGCCAATTGTTTGCGATAGACGAGTGGCTGCTTTTGTTTCCAATTACTCCCGTCGTCAGCACTAGCTGTGGAAACGCGTTGTATGTTTGATCAGCTTGAGAGCAGAAAAAACTCGCAAGTTATATTTTTCCTAAAAGCCAAATTGCAGTTCCAACATCGAGCATGCAGAGCCCACATTTGGTACAAACTCAATTGCTACATTCAGCCCAAAGAGTCTTAACTCATTGGCAACCAACGAAATTGCAGATCTTGCTTGCAGAGATGTTTTGAGTTTAGACGCCTCTCCTGAATTGAGATGGTGTCATTCCTGTGCTTCTGATGAAAGCTCGCGTGAAATGCGCCTGGTTGGAGTAACCCAAGGATTTCGATATCTCAAATATCGTTAACTCTGGCACCTTTAGCATGTTTATTGCGGCTTTTGTCCGTTCCCGGGACAGAATTTCAGAAAAGCTGGTCCCTTCATTTTGAAGATCGCGCTGCAGGTGACGGTCACTCAGGCCAAGCAACCGCGCAATGAATTGCAGAGACAAGCGAGAATCGTGGAGGTAGGTGCAGACCAGCGCGGCAATGGCGCGCGTCGTGGGAACCATCTGATCATGCGTGGCAGGATCGGGCAAAATGACGGCCTCTGAAACCATTTCCCCGCGTTCGATGTGGATTTCCGTGACCGGCTGAGCAAACCGAAGTCTTGCTTCCGCGGATTGGGCAAGCCATTCGAGGTCGAGGTGATGATCCGACTGTAGGTTCAGCCTCTTCGGAGCCCAGGACGGCCCCAGTGCACTCCGGACGGTTTCTAGCATGAGTTGAAGAACATAAAGTTCAACCTGCCGGACCTGCTCGCGATCGCCAACAATGGCGTTGCGGCCGAAAACCAGACCATTCCAGGCCGGGCGAACAAAGAAATCGGCTCTGCTGTATTCCAGCTTTGCCATATTGCAGAAGGTGGCCAAGCGATCGATAAGTGTTTTCTGATCATAAAGTTGCCGCAGGGCACCATGCATCTGCACGCTGGAAACGGATCCGGCATCAAAGCCGATGTCGAATTTTCCGGTACTCGTTGCGGCTTTGCTTGCGATTGTCCAGAGTTGGTGCTCCGCGATCATCAACTCCGGTTCTTGCATCATACGTTCGTCGATATCGACAGCTTGCAGGAGTTTCATTGGGTCACAGCCAGCGTCTTCGCAGGCAATTGCGAAGTTCAGCGCGTACCTAAGTTTTACGACTGCGACCAACACCTTCCACCATTATCGGAGCGCACACGACGCAGTATCGCAAGGCATTTACCATTTTGCGACCGCAAATTTACCATTTCATCCTAAAACCGGAATACTGTTAGGTGGCCTCTTTCGCACCTAGTACGCTTTTAGTGCGAGGAGCTAACATTGCCGCCTATGATTATTCTGTGCGCGAGGCACAAAAAAAGTAATTGATGATCGGCCGAGGCTCCCACATGCCGAAACAAGACCAGGGGAGTCCGACAAATCATGTCCAAGACAATAACCGCAACGGCGGTCGTTGCAGTGCTAGCGATCGCGTCACCTGCGGCTTCGCAGGATAATACGCCGCCGCCGATCCTGTTCACCAATGTCGATGTGTTCGACGGGTTCGGCCCGGATCTGATCGAGGATGCCAACGTGCTCGTCGAGGGCAACGTCATAACTCAGGTCTCCACCGATCCGATCGAGGTAGAGGGCGCCTTCGTCATCGAAGCAACTGGAAAAGTGATGACGCCCGGTCTGATCGATATGCACCAACACGTGATGCTCAACGCGCCCGAAGGCACAGCAGCCTATCAGACCCGCTGGGACGGCGCGGCTGGTGGAGCAATTGCCATCCAATACATGAACGATCACATGCTGATGAAGGGGATCACGACGGTTCGGGACATCGCCGGCGATCCGCTGGATGTCGCCAAGGCCATCGATATGGGCCTCATTCGCGGACCGCGGGTATATTCCTCCGGTGGCGCCATTGGCCAGACTGGCGGTCACAGTGACTGGGCGGGAAGGAACGTACCGCCCCACATACTCGAAAACGGTTTGGATATGGCGCAGGCGACCGGCAACACTTGGGTGGTCGACGGAGTGGATGATGTTACGCTTGCTGCGCGTCTAAACTTGCGCCGGGGAGCGGCTTTTCTCAAGGTCATGGGCGGCGGAGGAGTTGCAAGCGAGTTCGATCCGCTCGAGATTCTTGGGCTCGCCGAGGACGAGGTTGCCCGGGCAGTCGAAATCGCACGTGACAACGGCACTTATGTGGCCGTGCATGCGTACCACGACGAAAGCTACGAGAGGCACCTGAGGCTCGGTACCCGCTCTTTCGAACATGGCTTCCTGATCTCCGAGGACATGGTGAAGAAAATGGTCGCAAAATACAATGAAACCAAGGACATTGTCTGGAGCTTCCAGTGCTTTATGAGCGTCAAGTCCTTCGGTAGCTATGATTCCATGCCGGCATTCTTCACACATGAACAGAAGCTCAAGGGCGTAGCGGCCGGCGAAGGCGTGCGCCGGATGTCCAAGTGGATGAATGAGTACGGCATGTTCATTGTGGGGGGGTCGGACATGTTCAGCCCTGGACTGGTCGAGAAGATCAAGGAGGACATCACCTGCAACGTCGATGCGGGTTTCAGCCCTGCGCAGGCCTTGAAGCACTGGACCGGCAACGCGGGGATCGTGCTCAAGTGGTCTGGTCCAAAAGACCCCTATCCGACCTATAACCTGGGCCAGATCGCGCCTGACAGCTATGCCGACATCCTGATCTGGGACGGCAACCCGCTTGAGGACATCAACCTGATCCTGGATGAGAGCAAGCTGCAACTCGTGATGAAGGATGGCCGCGCCTACAAGAACACCATGGTCGATACCGACAGCATTATGTACCGGCCAGCGGTTCGGGAACCAGCTGTTTATCCATAAACATTTGAATTGGGTGGTCTGATGTACACGAACACGCTGACCCGATGATCCTGCGGGGCGGTTTTCTACCTCGGCCGCCCCGCGAAACACTTTTTGGAGAAAGAGATGCATCGTTTGCTGACTATGAGCATTCTGACGCTGTTTGTTCCGCTCGCCGCGCCCGCTTCGGCTGAGCAGATCGCCTGGCAGGATCTGATCGATCCGTCGGCACAAACCTATGAGGATCCTTTTGAGGATTTGAACTATCAACAGATCGAATCCTTGCGGGCGATCGTACGAAACAGGGAGCTGCTGAACGACGCCACTCTCAGCGAGGCTCAGATGGCCGACGGTGCCGCAAAAATCAATGCGGCACTTGAGGAACTGTCTGAAGACGGGATTGATGCAGATTGGCTGATCGACCAACGCTGGACCGTCGCCGACCGGCGCAAGAAAGCAGCAACAGCGGCTAATCCGAACCTTGATGGTCAAATCGTTACATTGGCGGGTTACGCTATCCCAGCGCCTTTCGAAGCGGACGGGACCACTGTCGTCTACCTCGTTCCCATACGCGGCATGTGCAGCCATACCCCACCGCCAAACGCCAATCAGATGATCCGGGCGCGAGTTTTTGACGACTGGAGCCCCAGCACTATGCACGAACCGGTGCGGCTGACAGGCAAACTGTCAATTGAAGAAACAAATTACACTTTCCGCATCGTAGACGGCAATGTGCCAATGAGCTCCAGCTATGTTTTGGAGGTCTCGCAGACTGAAACGATGCGAGATCTGATGACCAGCACGCCAACAACAAATGATTGGGCGGCATCGATTGCTGATCGCATCCTTGCAGCGGGTCATCGCAAGACCGGCGGGGCAAAGGCGTCTGAATGATAAGACTTCTCGTTGTCACATTGAGTGTTGCGGTTGCTGGCGCTGCCTCGGCGCAAGGACTGTCTGGGCCTTCTTCGGTCGAGGCTGATCTACAGCCCGGAGATGGACTGACCGACCCACAGTACCGTTCCGATTTTCCACGCAACATCGCTCCGGGTTGGTTTCAGTGGAAAGACCGGCTGGCTGAGGGTGGGTTTCGGTTCAACGTGGATTACTTGGCATTGGGCCAAACCACGAATGCTGATTTGGGAACTGGTGAAGCCGCAAGTGGAATCGCTCGTTTCTACGGAAGTTGGCAGGCAACTGAACGGGGTTCCCTGACATTCAAGATTGAAAACCGGCACAGCTATACCGATGTTGCCCCACAGTTTCTCGGGCTGGATGGCGGAGCGCTTTCGATCACTGGGACGGCCTTCAACGATAATGGTTTGTTATTGACCAACCTGTTCTGGACCCAAAGGGCCGAGAACGGTTCGTGGACGCTGCAAGTCGGGCAGATTGATGTAACCGACTTTGTGGATATTTACGGGTTGGTAAGCCCCTACAGTGGTTTCCAAAACCTGTCCTTCAACACCAACCCGACGATTAACACGCCCAACCAAGGCATTGGCATTGCCGGTGGGGTAAAGCTGAGCGATAACCTTTACGCCGTCGCGAGCGTCTCAGACGCAAATGCCGACCCGTCTGATCCAAACTTTAATGTGTTCAGCGATGGTAATTTATTCAAATCACTCGAACTCGGCTACACTTCTGGCTTTGATCGCATCTACTTCGACAATATCCATCTGACCCTCTGGCATGCGGACGCGGCTGATGATGGTAGCCGTCCAGAAGATTACGGCGCCGCGTTTTCTGCTGCATGGTTTGTTGACAATAAGTGGATGCCATTCTTTCGGGCAGGGGCCTCAAAAGGGACAGCAGCACTCTATGATCGGTCCATTTCTGCCGGTGTCGGCTATTACGGTCGCAATACCGATTTGGCCGGGCTGGGTCTGAACTGGGCTGAGGCAAGAGGCATAGACGGCGATCAGTTCACGCTTGAAGCATTCTATCGCTTTTCAATCTCACCCGGGCTGCAGATCACGCCTTCGATACAATTCATCTCCAACCCGCTTCTGAACCCTGACCAGGATAGCATTACTCTGTTTGGTTTAAGAACCCGGATTGTTTTCTAGCACGGGGTGATCGCACTCGGAAAAGATTTGTGTCAAAGGGCGATTGAGGTAGAACAACAGGACTTTGCAAAGTCCGCTTTTTCTGCGCGTAGCAGTCAATCAGGCCATCTTCAGCAAATGACCGCAAAGAGCCGATATTGTTGAAAAACAACGTGTTGCTGGCGCAGAGAGAGGCGTACCGAACTGAGCGCGAGTGCCTTTCTTGTCAGGCTTTGCTCGTTTGCTGCGGTGCGG
>NZ_JBXWSL010000094.1:0-7830 GCF_059613425.1 Ruegeria sp. BHSA123
TAAAACAGCTCGGTGTTGTCTTTATTCACGCGGGTGTTCGGGCGATCCGGCAATAACGGCAGAGCGTCCCCGACCCAATTCGAAACCGCGTCAGGCGCTCCTTTGAGGTCGAATAGGGCCATCAGGCTGCGTCGTTCTATTTTTACGTCATATCTCATCTCAGGACCTAAGCAACTTGCCCTCGGGGTCGTGAAAGACCGGTTTCGTGACAGTGACCGGGATCACATCGTCCTTCAGCCGGACATGGGCGGTTTCGCCCTGTCGCGCGTGACCGTTTTCCAGCAACGCCAGTCCGACCCATCGTTTATTGACCACACTCCAGACGCACGCCGTGACCAACCCGTCAGTAGCCTCTTTCCGGCCACCGGGCGTCAGCGGCGCACCTTCGGGGATTTGCCGGTTTGGATCATCCGCCAGAATACCGACCAGCTCGCGTCGGGTTCCGCCACCTGCGCGACGTAGCGCGACCGAGCGTTTACCCAGATAATCCGGCTTTTTCTTCGACATCGCCCAGCCCATTCCCAGATCATAGGCGTCTACCGTACCGTCGACCTCATGCCCCAGCGACAGGAACCCTTTTTCGACCCGCAAAACGTGGCTGGATTCTGAACCAACCGGCAGGATGCCAAAGGGCGCACCGGCCTCCATCACCTTATTCCACAGAGCTGCCATGTGGCGGGTGGCAACGTTGACTTCATAGGACAATTCGCCGGTGAAACTCACCCGCACCACTCGGGCCGGGAAGCCTGCGACAGTACCTTCGCGGAAGGACATGAACGGGAACGCCTCGGGTGAAAGGTCGATATCCGTACCCAGCGCCTGCATCACTTCGCGGGCCTTGGGGCCGCAAATGGTGGCGTTGTTCCACTGACTTGTGACTGTAGTGATCATCACCTGCCAGCCGGGGAATTCGGTTTGCAGCAACTTTTCCATATGCTGATTGACCGCATCCGCGTGCCCCGTCGAGGTCGAAACCAGCCAGCGGTGTTCGTCCAGCCGGAAGGCAACGCCATCATCCAGGATCAGCCCGTCATCCGACAGCATCAGCCCATAGCGCCCGTTGCCCGGTTTCAGGCTGGACATGATGTTGGAGTAGATGAAATCGAGGAATTGCGGAACATCCCGACCCTTCAGTTCAAAGGTGCCAAGGGGCGAGCCATCATAGATGCCAACGCCTTCCCGCACCGCCCGACATTCGCGATTGACGGCCTCTTGCAGACCTTCGCCCGGTTTCGGGAAGTATCCCGGTCGCCGCCAGCGCGCGCCAGCCTCATACATGACCGCGCCGTTGTCCTTGTTCCACTGGGTCACAGGGGTATGGCGATAGGGGAACAGCCCCCAGCCCTCCCGCAACCCGCCAATCGCACCGAAGGAAACAGGCGTATAGGGAGACCGGAAAGTGGTCGTTCCAACCTCTTGCAGCGGCACGCCTTTTTGCATCGCAACGGTGCCGATGATGTTGATATTGCCGGTCTTGCCCTGGTCGATCCCCATGCCGCCGGTGGTATAGCGCTTGACGTGTTCGACATTGTCATAGCCTTCGCGCAAGGCCAAATGCACATCACTGACCGAGACATCGTTCTGCACATCCAAAAAGGCTTTGCCGTGCTGGCCCGGAACATCCACCCGCCAGAGCGCTTCAATTGCATAAGGCAGATCGTCGCCACCCTCAACGATCTTGTTCAGCGTCAGATCTCCTGCCGCTGCCCCCACCGCGCGGCACTTCTGAACCGCCTTATCAGGGACAAATGCTGCCAGATCCCCATCAAACCGCAACGTGCTGCGGGATTGCGACCACAGGTGCACAGTTGGGCTCCACCCACCGGAGCAGCCCAGCACATCACAATGGATCCAGTGACCTGCTCCTCCGGTCATGGGAACGGCTTTGACCGCGCGAACCCTTTTATGACCACGTACATCACTTGCAACTGTTGCAGTGTGAACCGGGACATTCGGAACCTGATCCAATACCTCAGACGGGACAGTCTTGCGGCTGTCCAGAATGGCCATAACCTGCGTACCTGCCGCTGACAGATCAGCCGCCACAGCATAAACACTGTTGTTGTTGGTAAACAGCACCACACGCTGCCCAGGCGTCACGCCCCACCGGTTGACGTAAGCCTGCACGGATGAGGCCAACATCACACCGGGCCGGTCATTGCCGCCAAAAACCATGGCGCGTTCAGTGGCTCCGGTAGCAATAACAACTTCGCCGGCCCGCACGCGCCAACTGCGTTCCAGAATACTGTCCTGTTCCGGCTCGCGTTCGTTCACCATTATCAGATTGTGTTCGCGATAGGCCCAGACAGTTGCATTTTGCAGATGGGTGACATTGTCCATACCGCGCAGCTCAGCCACCGCATCCGCGACCCAGTCCATTGCGGGACAGCCACCGATCGAAAGATTGCGGTTGAGCAGACTACCGCCCGCCTCGGTGCCCTCATCCGCCAGAAACACACGTTTACCCGCGCGACCGGCCTCAAGCGCAGCTTGCAGACCGGCTGGGCCAGCTCCGGCGATCAGTACATCGGCGTGGGCGTTCCGGGCCTCAAAATGACCCCTCGCCGGAGGATTGGCGGGTGCCGCCGCCAGCCCTGCGGCCCGACGGATCGAGGGTTCAAACAGGTGCCAGTCCGGCCACTTGAACGTTTTGTAGTAGAACCCTGCGGGGATAAAGCGCGTCAACAGCTGATTGATCCCACCCAGATCGAACTCGGGCGAGGGCCAGCAATTGACCGACCGCGCGCTCAGCCCGTCGCGCAGCGGCACCGTTGTCGCAGGACGGTTGCCCGAAGCATCTTCGCCATCCAGTTCCACCAGTGTTGCGGGTTCTTCGGGCCCGTGCCCCATGATACCCCGCGGGCGATGATACTTGAAACTGCGGGCCGTGACCCGAACCCCGTTTGCCAACAGGGCTGAAGCCAGCGTATCTCCCTCGAACCCTTCATAGGGTTTGCCATTGAATGTGAATCGCAAAGGGCGGTTTCGGTCGATGCGCCCGCCCGAAGCGCGGCGGTTACTTTGTGCCATCGGACGCCTCCACAATGTCATGAGTCCGTGTGTCCCGCCAGATCGTGAACCATTCACCGCATCCGCGCGCGTGCCACCATTTCTCCTCAACCGGACCCAATGGGTTCGGCGTCACCGTCAGATATTCGACCCATTGTTCATCGCTGACAGCATTGGCGTCAGGGCGCTCCGCCCCGACCGGGCCGCCAAAAATAAACTCGTTTTCGTTTCGCTTGCCGCAGAATGGGCAGGGTAAAAGCATCATGATCCTGACCTTTCCTATCGCGCCGTAGTGGTTCCGGCTTCCATCACGAAGTCCAGATGCCGGAACCTGCCAAGAGTGAAGGGCGCCATAAGCGGGTGCGGTTCCCCCTTTGCCACCAGATGAGCCAGCGTCAGCCCCCCTGCTGGAATGGCCTTGTAGCCGCCCCACCATCCGGCAGTGACAAACAGCCCCGGAATCTCTGTCTGATCCATGATCGGCGAGGCATCATGGGCAATATCCAGATGCCCGCCCCATTGCCGCATCAGTTTGAGCTTCTTGAAACTCGGGAACAGGGACAGCATTGCGGTCACCGTGTCTTCGAATACGTGTTGCTTGATGTCACGGCGGAAACTCTGCCCCATGTCGGGCGCACCGCCGATCACCATCTCGCCCTTGTCGGATTGACTGAAATAGAACCCGCTGTCCGGGCAGTTCACGATCACATCGACCAACGGCTTGACCGGTTCGGACACAAACGCGGTCAGGTTCATCGTCCGTAGCGGCAGTTTCAACCCGGCAGTTTCAGTGAGCGTGGTTGTGTGACCCGAGACGGCCACAACCACCTTCTTTGCCCGGACAACGCCCCGGTTGGTCTCAACCCCTTCGATCGAGCCATCTGCCCCGCGCAGCAGGGATTGCACCGCCGTCTGCTGATGAATCTCTACTCCAAGCGCGTCAGCCGCACGGGCATAGCCCCAGGCCACGGCATCATGCCGGTTCACGCCGGCATCCGTATGCACCATGCCGCAGATCACCGGCAGCCGCGCATCCGGCCCGCCGCCAGTCAGCGCCGGAATGCGGCGGCGCAATTCCTCGGTGCTGATCTGTTCATAGGTCGATCCATAGATATCCATCACCAGCTGTCGCCGCCGCAGTTCGCGCAGCTTGGGCCAGGTCTGAACCACATCCACCATGGTTCGTTTGGAATGCATCATGTTGAAGTTCAGCTCATCCGTGAGACCTTCGTACATGGCGACGGATTTGACGTAGAATGGGATCGATTCATCCCGCATGTAGTTTGATCGGATAGTCACAGTGTTCCGGGCAATGTTGCCGCCACCCAACCAACCACGTTCCAGCACAGCCACATCGGTGATGCCAAACTCTTTGGCTAGATAATAGGCGGTGGCCAGACCGTGCCCCCCCGCCCCGATCACCGCTACATCGTACCGATTCCTCAGCGGCGGACTACGCCAGGCTCTGGGCCAGTTCTTATGCCCGGTCAGTGCGTTCCGGGCGAGCGAGAAGATGGAATACTTTTGCATAGTAGTAATAATATTGATTAATACGCACATTCCGTCAATAGACTTATGGCCATGTAAAACGATCCGTCATGTGTTCTATGCCAATGCGAAAAATTAGGTTAAGTTGGCTGGTGAAAGGTGCCGCAATGAGCCTTCGCATTGAACAGTTCCATCGACGTCTTGCCGGCAAATGGTCGGCCCGATCGCTTTGGCCCTGTTTCATTATAAACTGCCGCAGTTCACCCATCACGTAACGCCGGACAAACCGGGTGCAACGCGCCTGCATACTGCAACCGCCTCAATGGAAGAGGCGTTGAATTGGACGTTACATGACACAGACATCTGACCTGAAGATCATTCAGGAAACCTATGCACGCGACGGAGTCGTGCTGCTGAAACAAATTCTGTCGCAGGATTGGCTTACCAAACTACGCAAGGCCGTAGATGAAGAGGTTTCTAAAGGCGAGCGCTATTTTGCCTACAAGAACATGCGCGAAAACCCGGGCGTATTTCAGGATTATTGCCTGACATCGGATATCGGCCAGCGCGTGGCTGAGGTGGCGGGCAGCCCGTGGACTTCGCTTATCTATGACCAGATTTTTGCCAAAGAGCCGGGGACAAAAACCCAGACGGGCTGGCACACCGATCAACCCTATTGGCCGGTGGCCGGACCAATCATGACCATATGGATCGCTCTGGACCCGGTTGACCCAGACAATGGCGCGCTGGAGTTCGTTCGTGGATCACACGCTTGGGGTGCCAAGTACCGGCCTTTCAAAACCGACCAGCTTGGGGCGTTCCTGCACTATCTTGAGGAAGACAACCCCGATTATATCGACATGCCTGATTTCGAGGCCAACCGCGCCGCCTACGACATCTTTCACTACCCAAAGATGGAGCCCGGCGATGCGCTGGCATTTGACGGCATGACAGTGCATTCGGCAATGGGCAACCGCACCTCAACTCGGCGCAGACGCGGCTATGCCGTCCGATTTGCGGTAGAGGGCGCCATCTACCAGCCACGCGATGCCGTGACAGAGTGGCTGCATGACGACAGTTTGCGCCCCGGCGCACCTTTTGCCGGAGGGCGTTTCCCAGTGATCTACGGCGCGGCGTAACCGGCGGCGGACACCGGTCCTCTGATTGCACAGTGAATAACTTGACGTTATTCTGCTATCGTCACAGCGTTGGGCCATTATCGTCATGGCCCAACCCCGCGGCACATTTTCCAACGCGCCCTAAGCAGTGCGACCGTTGATGTGTAGTTAGAAAGTGCCGCCACAGTGCGGCATTTTTCATCTCGCTTCTGTGGCAAAGAAACAGGAGGCAAAGATGAAACCCACCAACCCTAACGCAAAGGTACATATCCGGGACGCAGAGCCCGATGACATGCGTTTTCTACTGTCAATGATCCGCGCTCTAGCCACACATCACGGTGATGTCCCAAACATCAACGCCGCAGTGTTAGAGCGGGATGTGTTCGGCAATCAGCCATGGGTCTATGTGCTGGTTGCCGAAACGAAAGGCGAGGTCATCGGCTATGTCACCCTGAGCCCGCTAACACAGTTGTAGCTAGGCCGTCGCGGTATCGTCATGCACCACCTTTTTATTGGACGGCTGTATCGCCGCATGGGTGTCGGGCGGCAACTTATCGAAAGCGCAAAACAAAAGGCGCGCGCGCTGTCCTGCTCTTACATGATGGTCGGCACCCACCCCGACAATTCAGAAGCCCAAGCCGCCTACCTAGCTGAGGGTTCGAACGACAGGACGCAGCGCATCCCCGGCTTCACGTCCCCCTCGATGCCTAGTGGGTTTCGGAACCGGCCAACAAACCTTACACCCGCTCAACCATGTTGATCGGAAAAGCCTCAGCCTCAATCGCGCGGTCCAAAGCTTTGCGGAATAGTTTGGCCCCAGCGTCCAATCCCAGATCAATGTTTGGCGTCTTGGCGTTTTTCATGCCCAGATGAACCTTCTCCAAAACCTCCTTGTCCTCAAGAAACGCCATCCGCGCGCCATCATTCATGAATTTGGACACCTCAGCATTATCGGGATCAGAATTGCGGTGCTGGAACCAAAAATACCGGGTCCGATCCTCATCAATCGGGGTCATGAAATTGTAAGAGACGTTGATGAAAGTCTCGGCAACGGGCGGTTTGTCATAGCCGCCGGTTCCGACGGGCGTGTAGATGGATTTGTTCAGCCCTATCGCGGGCATACACATCTCGTAATGCTGTAGCCTGTCGCAATCACCGTCAAAGGCCACCAGCTTCGCATAATAGGGCGACGGCGGCTTGTTCTCGATCCAGCGCGAGACAATCACGCCGCGGTCCGTTCTTTCGACATTCAGCGGCTCTTCGTCCGTGCCAGCCCCGGCAAAGGACGAGACATGCACCCAGGCTACATGGCTGGGGTCCAGCAGGTTGTCGCAAACCCACAGGTAGTGGCAGTCGATATCCATCACTCCACCATCAGTCATGCCCCAACTGGCATCGTCGAAATTCTCGATCAGGAAAATATTGTCAGGGTCCGCCTGTTCCGGATCACCCATCCAAATCCACAGGAACCGATACCGATCCACTACCGGATATGATCTTACCACTGCCCGCCGCGGGGTCATGCCACGCTGGGTCGGGCTGTCCGTGCATTTGCCCGAGCAGTCGAATTTCAGGCCGTGATAACCGCATTCCACCACATCACCGATCAGATTGCCTTTGGACAGCGGCAGCTTACGATGCGGGCAAGCATCTTCCAATGCGACCGGAGTGCCGTCCTCCCGCCGGTAAAGCACGATGTTTTCACCCAGAAACGTTTCGGCCTTCAGTTCGCGACCGATATCCTTACTCCAGGCAGCGACATACCAGCAGTTTCTCAGATACATTGAAATGCTCTCCAGATCGTCAGATGGCTTGTACCAGTATGGGCAGAGAGACGTCCTTGCGCCATGTCGGAATGGTAATGACTCATATAAGCCAGGCTAATTATAAGCGTCGGCGGATGGCGGGATGTCCGGTTGCGCTTCTACTTCAGCACTGATCCAGTTCAGAAACTCACCGACTTTCGGACTGTCCTTGGTTTCGTGTCGCCGAACCAGCCAGTAAGACAAAGGGGACTCGGTCAGTTCTGGAAAGGGTCGAACCAGACGCCCGTCACATAACGTATCGATCACCAGGGGTTCCCGACCCAGCGCGACACCCAGCCCTTCAATTGCAGCCTGAACCACCAGATTGGATTGGCCAAATCGCCGTGTGCGCAAGGGTGACGGCAGCGTCAGACCGCATTGCCGTGCCCAGAAATCCCAGGTTGGGCTTG
>NZ_JBXWSL010000095.1:0-7783 GCF_059613425.1 Ruegeria sp. BHSA123
AAAAACTCAAGAACCCGCCGGTCACATATCTCCGGCGGTTTCCTTCTCCCCAAGAACCCGCTCCGCAAAGTCCATAAACGCCCGTATGATCTTGACGTCACGACGCTGGGAAAGTGAGATCATGCTTTCACCCATTTGCAAATTCACACCCTTCAATTTGATTTGCCGCAGTCGATCATCGTGCCCATATTCCGCCTGAGATACAAAACCGATACCTGCACCCGAGGCAACAAGTTCGCGAACGGCTTCTCGGCCTTCAGCTACAATCGCCGGGTTTAACCTGATACCTTGTTTCTCGGCTGCTTCTTCCAGTTTCTCGCGTGTTTTTGACCCGTGCTCTCTGAAAATCAGGGGCAACTCGGCCAACTCCTTCAGGGTCAGGGTGGGTTTTGATGCCAAAAGCACGCCCTGGCCAGCAAAGGCCACGATTTCAGTGGACCCCAAATTCAATACGTCCATGTCCTTGCCAGGAGACAGGCTGCCAACAACACCGATCTCTGCATTGTAAGACCGAAGCTCTTCCAGGATTTCTTCGGTGTTGCCGGATCGCACAGTGATCGTGATTTTAGGGTATTTCTTTTGGAACGGCGCCAGAAAAGATGTCATGTGATGCGCCGAATCGGCAATGATCCTTAATTCTCCATCGATCGCGGCTTTGGTTTCAGAGAGGTAATCCTCAATCTGATCTTCGATCTCGAAATACTGTTTGGTGAATCGGTAAAGCTGTTCGCCTTCGGGCGTTAGGTTCACGCGTTTTCGTTCACGCTGGAACAACAACAGGTCGTGATCCTGTTCCAGTTTTCGGACCTGCTCTGAAATCGCTGGCTGGGTCAGATACAAAGCCTCTGCCGCACGGGAAAATCCCCCATGTTTGGCCACGTAATGAAAGGCTTTCAACTGGCTGTGTCGCATTACAGTTCCCTGAAGATGAATGCATAGGCTGCGCCTATGATTAGATTGATAATTGCAATTTCACATATAGCAAGCGTTGCTGCAATTGTGTTCCTGAAAACGCTGTTCTGGAGCCTGGTAATGACGCCATCCAAACCAAAATTAGAGCAACCGCGCCTCGGCGAACCCTACCTTTTGACCCCCGGTCCTTTGACAACCTCCTATGCGGTCAAAGAGGCCATGCTGCGCGATTGGGGAAGCTGGGACGATGATTTCCGCGCCATGACGCGAGAGGTGCGATCAAGCCTGCTGAACCTGCTTGGCGAGGGTGCCGACGAGTTTGATTGCGTGCCGATGCAAGGCAGCGGATCGTTTTCTGTCGAAGCGATGCTGGCATCCTTTATTCCGCGGGACGGAAAAGCGCTGGTATTGGCAAATGGTGCCTACGGGCAGCGTTCGGCACAGACGTTGCAGTACCTGGGTCGTGATCATGTCGTGTTGGACAAGGGCGATTACCTTCCGCCGAGGGGTGACGAAGTGGCGCGCATTCTTGCGGATGACCCGGACATCACGCACGTCGTCGCCATTCACTGCGAAACCAGCTCGGGTATCCTGAACCCGGTCGAAGAGATATCGGAAGTCACATATGCCGCCGGGCGCAAGCTTTTGATCGACTCGATGTCCGCATTTGGAGCGATTGAGCTCAAACCCACTGAAATCCGTTACGAGGCCATGGTGTCTTCGGCGAACAAATGCATCGAGGGCGTTCCGGGTTTTGGGTTCATTGTGGCCCGCAAGACCGAGCTTGAAGCCGCAAAAGGCAACAGTCATTCGCTGTCTCTGGATGTGTATGCGCAGTGGTCGCATATGAATAAAACGGGCCAGTGGCGGTTTACTCCACCGACGCATGTGGTCGCTGCCTTCATCGAGGCGCTTCGGGCGCACACTGCCGAAGGAGGTGTTGCAGGTCGCGGTGCCCGCTATACCCGCAACCGGGACGTCATGGTCGCGGGCATGCGTGAACTGGGTTTCGAAACACTGCTGGATAATCGTTGGTTGAGCCCCATCATCGTTACCTTCTTCTGCCCGGCTGATGAGAAATTCGTCTTCGATCAGTTCTATAACCGGATGAAGGAAAAAGGGTTCATTATCTATCCGGGCAAACTTACTGTCGTCGACAGTTTCCGCGTCGGTTGCATCGGTCAGATGGACGAAGATGTCATGCGTAAAGTTGTGATCGCCGCAAAAGAATCTCTGGAAGAAATGGGCGTGACAAGCGCTGCGCCTCCTCTCCGGGCACTGGAAGAACGCGCCAAGTTGGCCGCATAAAAATCAAGGAAAAACAGATGACCATTCAAACCCCTGTCGAAGCAAATGAGCGCGTCTACCCGACGCCCAAAGTGCCCGCAATTGCCATCTGCCTTGATGGATGTGAACCAGAATACCTCGACGTGGCGATTGCCAATGGGCTGATGCCCAACCTCAAACGGATGCGGGAGGAAGGTACGGACCGTCTGGCGCATTCTGTTATCCCGTCGTTCACCAACCCCAACAATCTTTCGATTGCCACCGGGCGCCCGCCGATCGTGCATGGAATCTGCGGCAACTACCTTATCGATCCCGATACTGGTGAAGAGGTGATGATGAACGACGTCCGCTTCCTGCGTGCGCCGACCATCTTCTCGCAGTTCTATGATGCAGGTTTCCGCGTGGCGATGGTAACCGCCAAGGACAAGCTTCGCGCGCTGCTTGGTGCCGGGCTGAAGTTTGACGAGGGCAGGGCGGTTGCATTCTCTTCTGAGCGTTCGGGCGAAACGACGCTTGAGGAACACGGCATCGACAATGCCAGCAAGTGGTTGGGCATGGACGTGCCCGAGGTTTACTCGGCCGAACTGTCCGAGTTCGTTTTTGCTGCTGGCGTCAAGCTGCTGAAAGAGTTCAAGCCCGACGTCATGTATTTGTCGACCACCGACTATATCCAGCACAAGTTTGCACCCGATCAAAAGGGCGCACTGGATTTCTACGCCATGTTCGACCGCTATCTGGGCGAATTGGACGCATTGGGGGCCGCCATCGTGGTGACGGCTGATCACGGCATGAAGCCAAAGCACTTGGCAGATGGATCCCCTTCGGTCGTCTATGTGCAGGACCTGATGGACGAATGGCTGGGCGAGGATGCGGCGCGGGTCATCCTTCCGATCACTGACCCGTATGTCGTCCATCATGGTGCACTGGGCTCGTTCGCGACCGCATATCTGCCGGATGGCGCGGATCAGAGCGACATCATTGCCAAACTCAAGGCGACCGATGGGATCACCCATGTGCTGACCAAGGCTCAGGCCATTGAACGGTTCGAATTGCCCGGTGACCGGATTGGCGACATTGTAATGGTTTCTGGCGAAAACATTTGCATCGGAACGTCCGAGCATCGCCATGATCTGGCAGCGCTCAAAGAGCCCCTGCGCAGCCATGGTGGTTTGACGGAACAAGAAGTTCCCTTCATCGTGAATCGTGTCATCGACCTGCCAAACCAACCCGTGCTGCGCAACTTTGATGCCTTTTTCTACGCAACTACAGCGGCGGCACAGTAAGCCATGAAAGACCAGACCATGTCGAAAATCGAAGTTCGTAACGAAGGAATGCGGATCGGTGGCGAAATCGTCTTTACCGATGAAACCATTCCCGTCCTCTACCCGTACACCAACGAGGTCGTGGGCCATGTTCCCGCTGGCACCTCAGAACACGCACGCAGGGCTTTCGAAATTGCGGCGAATTACAAACCCAAACTTACCCGGTACGAGCGCAGCCAGATTTTGCAGCGCGCAGGCGAGCTGATCGGTGAAAAACGTGATTATCTTGCGAAATGGCTGACGTTAGAGCTGGGCATCTGCCACCAGCATGCGATCTACGAAACCAAACGTGCACAGGATGTTTATCAGTTTGCGGCGGCTGAGGCGTTAAAAGACGATGGCGAGATCTTTTCTTGCGATCTGACCCACAATGGCAAAGCCCGCAAGATTTTCACCACCCGAGAGCCGGTGAAAGCAATCAGTGCGATCACCCCGTTCAATCACCCTTTGAATATGGTAAGCCACAAAATCGCGCCATCTATTGCAACCAACAATTGTATGGTTTGTAAACCCACGGAACTGACGCCGCTGACCGCGCTGACATTGGCCGACATACTTTACGAGGCAGGCCTGCCGCACGAGATGTTCCAGGTGGTGACCGGCTGGCCGGCTGACATCGGCGATGAGATGATCACCAATGAACATATCGATATTATCACCTTCACCGGGGGTGTGCCGGTGGGCAAGTTGATCGCTGAAAAAGGCGTCTATAAGCGTCAGGCGCTGGAACTTGGGGGCAATGATCCTCTGATCGTTCTGAATGACCTCAGCGATGCGGATTTGGACAAAGCCGCAACAATCGCAGTGGCGGGTGCGACCGGAAACTCCGGTCAGCGGTGCACGGCGGTCAAGCGCATCCTCGTGCAGGAAAGTGTGGCCGACAAGTTTGTACCGCTGGTTCTGGAGAAGGCCAAGAAGATCAAATTTGGCGATCCGCAAGACCCTGAAACCGAGCTGGGGTGCGTGATCCACGACAAAGCCGCGGAGATATTCGAAAACCGCGTTCTTCAGGCTGAAAAAGAGGGTGCAGAAATCCTGTATCACCCGGGCCGTCAGGGCGCATTGCTGCCGCCTATCGTCGTCGACAAGGTTCCCCATGACAGCGAGCTGGTGATGGAAGAAACTTTCGGTCCTATCGTGCCGATCGTGCGCGTGCCGGACAACGACGAAGAGGTGATGGCGATCTCAAATTCGACCGAGTTCGGCCTGTCTTCTGGGGTCTGCACCAATGACCTGAACAGGGCCATCGCCTTTATCAACGGATTGAATGTCGGCACCTGCAACATCTGGGAACAACCGGGTTACCGCATTGAAATGTCACCCTTTGGCGGCATCAAGGACAGCGGAAACGGCGTGAAGGAGGGTGTTATCGAGGCGATGAAGTTTTTCACCAACGTCAAAACCTATTCGCTGCCCTGGCCCAACTAAACCTTGCGTCCTTTCCCCACAGACGGGAAGGGCGCCTCATATCCTCCCTGATACTGGCGGGCCTTTAGGGGCCCGCATCTTTTGATGACAGAAACGAGGAGCGGACATGCCACAGATTGTCCACACGGAAGGGGAATCAAACACATCCGAGGCGCGCAAGGCGTGGTTGAGAAAGTCCATGGGACCAAAGTCGACACCTCTGCTCAAACGCGATGCGGATGTATTCCTGCATCAATCTCTGTCATCACCCTGCGTCAGCACCATTGCAAAGGCCGAGGGGATCTGGATCGAGGATATGGAGGGTCGCCGGTACATGGACTTCCATGGAAACTCGGTGCACCACATAGGCTACGGGCACCCGCGTCTGGTTGCCACAATCAAGGCGCAGCTTGACGATCTTCCTTTCGCGCCCCGCCGCTTTACCAATGATCCGGCAGTGGATTTGGCGGAAAAACTGGCAGATATCGTACCTGGCGATCTGGGGAAAATGCTCTTTACCACAGGCGGCTCTGACGCCAACGAGGTTGCTCTCAAGATCGCGCGCGCCGCTACCGGTCGGTTCAAAACGATCAGCTTCTGGGATGCCTTCCATGGCGCGGGCTTTGGCGCCGCAAGCGTCGGTGGCGAGGCGACGTTCCGCAGTCATATCGCGGGCCCCCTCTTGTCGGGCACTGAACACGTCGCGCCTTTCGCCTGCTACCGTTGCCCATACAATCACACGGGACCGGAAACCTGCGGGTTGGCCTGCGCGAAAATGGTCGAATATGTTCTGGAGCGTGAAGGAGATGTGGCGGCGGTCATAGCCGAACCGATGCGTGCGGTGCCCTATGTACCACCGCCGGGGTTTTGGAAATCCGTGCGCGAGGCGTGCAATCGTCACGGCGCGCTTTTGATCATGGATGAAATCCCGACAGGCCTTGGCAAAACCGGCAGGATGTTTGCCTTTGAACATGACGAGATCGTCCCCGACATTGTGACGCTTGGAAAAGCGCTTGGCGGGGGCATCCTGCCCATTGCCGCTTGTGTTGCCCGCAAACAATTGGATGTCTGCGGAGATTTTGCCATTGGTCATTACACACACGAAAAGAACCCGGTTACCGCGCGGGCCGCTTTGACAACGCTTCAAATCATCGAAGATGAGGGGTTGGTTCATCGATCGGCCACGTTGGGTGAGCACGCAATTGGCCGTCTTATGGACGAACTTCAGAACGTACCTACCGTCGGAGACATTCGGGGACGGGGTTTGATGTTCGGGGTCGAAATCGTCGATGATCGCGCCGACAAAACGCCGGGTAATGCGCGTGCCGAACGGATTTACTATGCCTGTCTGGAGGCCGGTTTGAGCTATAAGATCAGTCAGGGATGCGTTCTGACATTGTCGCCGCCGCTGACCATCTCGCAATCGGATCTGGACCACGCAATCGACATTGTGGTTGCTGCGATCAAGGCCGAGAGTTGACACGTCGGATCAGTCAAAATTTGGCAGTTAGGAAAAAGAGGCTAGCCGGGACAGCGACGAAGACCCCAAAATGCGACGTAAGACAACGAGTTCGATGGCGCACGGCGTACAATAAAATTTGGATCTAGCCGAAGGCGTTGTAGTATCCAACTGCACTCAGGCTTCAAGCGCTGACGAAAGTGACGGGAAAGGCAAAATCTTCAATTCGGCCTCTAGTACAAATGAGACTGAATAAACTGACGGGATTACAGGAACTCAATATCAACAGAGCGGGGTCTTTCATGGTATCGAATGTAATTCAGAAGCTGAAAGACCTGTTGTCGCTGTGCTCCACAGATCGCAGCCCGTCGTCTTTGCCAAATGGTGGAAAAAAAGATTCAGTTCAGCAGGCGACTACTTTTTACCTGCCATAGGGTATTCAAACTCCCTTTGCCGCGATATTGAGAACGGCGGTGAGAAAGTCGACCACGGTAGCGGCGGGATAACCCTGCTGCGGGCGGCGTAAAAGTCGTCCATCTTTGCCCTTCTTTTCGTAACGGGGGGGGGCGGGAGGATCTTTTCCGTGGATTTGTATCGTAAAGTGCGTCTGGCCTGTGCCGAGGGCATGAGCCAGCGAGAAGCGGCCCGGCATTTCGGGATATCACGTGACAGCGTTCGCAAGATCTTGGCGTTTTCGGTCCCGCCCGGCTACCGGCGGTCAGCACCGATCCGGCGGCCCAAGCTGGATGGGTTCACCGGGATCATCGATCAATGGCTGTCAGAAGATCGGCAGCGACCGCGCAAACAGCGGCATACGGCCAAGCGGATCTTCGAACGCCTGCGCGATGAGCATGGCTTCGAGGGTGGTTACACCATCATCAAGGATTATGTTCGGGAACACGGTCGACGGCATCGCGAGATGTTCGTGCCGCTTAACCATGCACCCGGCCATGCTCAGGCCGACTTCGGCGAAGCGATTGTTGTGATCGGTGGCATTGAACAGAAGGCCCACTTCTTTGCCTTGGATCTGCCGCACAGCGACGCCTGCTACGTCCGGGCCTATCCGGCGGCGACCGCAGAGGCCTGGATGGATGGCCACGTCCATGCCTTTGGGTTTTTCGGGGCGGCTCCGCAGTCGATCCTGTACGACAACGACCGGTGCCTTGTGGCGAAGATCGAGCCCGACGGAACTCGCAGACGCGCGCGGCTGTTCAGCGAGATGCTGTCCCACTACGTGATCCGGGACCGCTACGGGCGTCCCGGCAAGGGCAACGACAAGGGGTCCGTCGAAGGGCTGGTTGGCTATTCCCGGCGCAACTTCATGGTGCCGGTCCCGAGTTTTCCGACTTGGGATGCCTTCAACAACTGGCTCGAAGAGCAGTGCCGTAAGCGCCAA
>NZ_JBXWSL010000096.1:0-7491 GCF_059613425.1 Ruegeria sp. BHSA123
CGTTGAAAGACAAGGGACCGGGCACTCATGCCAGCCTGCTGGATGCGGGCAATTTCGTGCGGATGCCGGAAGAACGACAGGGATTGCAGACCGGCTGCCCGGAAGAGATCGCCTGGCAGCAGGGATGGATCAACGAGGAAGAACTGCACCGCCGGGCAGAGATGTCCGCCAAGAATGAATAGGGGCCTATTTGGATGGTTTGTTGAGATAGGGGGCATGTGTGAACCGGCGGCATTGCGGATCGCAACCGACCGGTCGGATACGATGATTTCAACCACATCGGCACAGCGCGTTTCCCTGCCGGTGTAACGATTGAGAAAAGGTTAAAGGCGGGGCAATGAAAAGTTATAACGCTGAATATTTGCTGATTTGCAATACGTCGGATGGTCTGATCGCTCAGCTCAACGGCATTGTCGTTCAATTGCAGTTTGCGCGCCGGATGGGGATGACGCCGATCATCTATCTGCATCAGAGAAGCTATATGTTTGGCGGTCCAAACCCGTATTTCGACGCCGAACACGGGCCCAATGTCTGGGACTATTACTATGAACCCGTTGGGGTGTCTGGCGACGAGATTCAGGCTCTGATACGGGCTGAACGGGTCTATACCCTGTCCATGGCGTCCGAGTTGATGCGGCTGTATCGGTGGGAGCCCAGAAGCTGGTTCATGAACCCCTACGGCTACTATCGCAGCGTCGAAAACCGGGCGGACGGGCCATATCCAACGGATTGGTGGCAGCAGGAACGGGACAAGGCCCGCGCGTTTCTGGACGATGGTACGATACGCTTCAAGGCATCGCTCATGCGGCAGGTGGACAGGTTCCACGGCGCGAAATTCCCCGAGCACACGCTGGGGCTGCAGTTGCGGGGCTCGGACAAGTTCGATTTTGGCGTCGGGCCCAACCTGTCCAGAAAGGTCGTCCCCGAAGAGTATTTCCCTTATATCGAGCGCTATCTGGCCGAGCATCCGGATTGTGGCGGCATATTTGTGGCCACCGATCAGCGGCAGTGGCTCAAGGATCTGGAAAAGGCCTATCCGGACAAGATCATTTCCTATTCCGAAAAATCCCTCAGCGATACGGATGATAACCGGTTTCATGATGCGGACGAAAAAGCCGCGCGCGGGATCGAGGTTCTTGTGGATCTGTTGCTGCTGTCGCGGTGTCAGTACATCATCAAATGCCATGCGGCCGTCGGCGAGATGGCAGCAACCCTGAACCGGGGTGTGGATTTCATCGACCTGAACTATCAGACGCAACCGATGCGGGCGCGCCGCAAGGCCCTGTCTGTTGTTGCCGTGCCTTGTATCAGGCTGCTCTGCGCGCTGTGGAAAATGCTGTCCGAGAACGGTCTGGCGTTGGAAAAGGTTGTCTCGGTTCAGGAAGACACGGTCATGGTGGGATCCCGCCCGCGCCCGCTGAACACGAAAGTGGCCGAAGGGGAAAAGGCCCCAAAACCACCCCTGATGTCGGGGCGTTTCATTTCCGCGGGGTTTGATTGGGTGCTCCGGTCGTTGGCCGAAATGTGTTTCGACTATGAAAAGATCGACCGTGCAGGCTAGACCTTGCGGCGCGTAGGGCAGGGGGGCGCTCTGAAATAAATAGAAACACCCGAAGTATCAGCGGCTTAAGCGTCCTATGCTTCGGGTGTTTCGATGTTTTCAGAGACCAGAGACCGGGGCCGTGCCCGGTTCAGCTGGCCTGTGCGCGGGCGATCTGCCGCCCTGGTTTCTCCAGTCCGCGTTCTGTCAGGGATTCCTCGAAATCCTGCGCCAGAGCCTCGCGGTCATGACTGTCGAAATACCAACGGATCGTACGGTCCAGCCCGTCCGAGAAGCTGACTTCGGGCTCCCAGTCCAACAGGGTCTTGGCCAGGTTGTTATCGGCCACCCGGTTGTATGGGCCGGTCGGTTTGCTCAGGTCGCGCTTGATCTCGGCATCGCGGTTGGTTCGTTCAAGGATCATCTGCGCGGCTTGCAGAACGGATGTGCGTTCCATTGTGCCCAGATTGATCGCGGTGCCGTCCTCGATCCGCTCAGCGGCGCGGATTGTGCCTTCGACGATATCCGATACATAGGTCCAGTTACGAATCTGTTCCCCGGTGCCCCAGACGATAAAGGGGTTTTGCTGCAAAAACGCCCGTCCTATCATCGCAACCACCGCGTGGTTGGCCGGGCAGCGTTCGCCATAGGCGGTGAAATAGCGGACCGAGGCGCATTTGAACCCATGCTCTTCGTGATAGGCCTTGAGCGACAGCTCTGCCATCAGCTTGGCCCAACCATAAAGGTCATCGGCCTCATAGGGCGGTTTCACCAGATCTTCGGTCAGATACAGGGTCTCGCTGGGGTCAGCCTGGATGCTGGTCGGATAGACACAGCCCGAGGACGCGAAGGTAAATTGTTCAACCCCGGCCTTGTGCGCCTCGCGGATCATGATGCTGTCCAGCGCCAGATTGGTCGAACAGGCCGCCTGGTGGGTGCTGATATAGCCGCGCCCGCCATGGGTGGCGGCCAGGTGAAACACGACATTCATGTCCGATACGGCCTTGGCGGCGGTTGTCGGGTCCAGCAGGTCAGCCTCGGCAAATTCCACCCGGCCGCTTTGCAGGACGTCGTCGATATTTTCGCGAATTCCGCTGGAAAGGTCGTCAACAACCCGGACATATGCGCCGCGCTTGACCAGGCTTTCCACAAGATGGGATCCGATAAAAGAACACCCGCCTGTCACGAGCACGTTCTTTGAAGACCAATCCATTTTTCAATCCTTTCAAACCAACTCAATCTGTACATTCGCCGCCCGCGCAATCCGATGGCCGCAGAAAACCGGGCCAGCTTGGGCAAACGCCGATAAAACAATGAACGCTCCACCGTTCCGATGAAAACTCTGACGGCAAAAATCCCGCCCGTCAACAACCCCGATTGACAGCTTTTGCTGCGTGTGCACGCTTTTGTTTCAGGCCGCTGGTTCGTTTGGAATTTGCGATCGAATGGCCGCCGCCGGAAACCTGTTTGCCAGCAACGGAATGTCGATGAAACGAGAGTTCACCACCAGTGTGGCCTGGAGCACAGCAGCCAGCTGGGTGGAGCAAATTGCAGCAGCCCTTATTTTTCTGGTCATTGCCAAGCTGATCGGGGTGGAAAGCTTTGGCATTGTTTCGATGGCGTTTGCCTTCCTGTTTCTGGGTGAGTTTCTGGTCCGTGATACGATCGCCGAGGCCATCGTCGAGCGGCACAAAATTGAACCCGGACGGCTGGAGGCCACCTTTGCTGTTCTGATGGGCTTTTCCGTGGTGATCGTTCTTGTTTTGGCTGTAATCGCGTATATCGCGGCGATTGTTTACAAGGAGCCAATTGTCGCCCCGCTGCTGATTGCGGCCAGCCCGACCGTTCTGATGATCGCCGCGGCGGGGGTTCCGCTGGCGCTGCTCAGGCGGCGGTTGGCGTATAAGACACTGGCGATCCGCACGGTTGTCGGGGTGATGCTGGGGGGGAGCGTGGGCATCGGGATGGCGCTGAACGGGTTTGGTGCCTGGAGCCTTGTGGGTCAGCGCCTGACCGAAATTGCGGTCAACAGCCTTCTGACCTTTATCGCAGCGGGATGGGTGCCTAAGAAATGGCCTTCCCGGTCTGAACTGGCGCTGGTGCGGGGGCTGGGGCCTCGAGTTCTGCAATTGCGGTTTGTGACCCTGGTCATCTTTCAGACACCAACTGTCATGCTGGGCTATTTTGCCGATCCGCGTGCGGTGGGCCTGTTTGCCTTTGCCGCGCGACTGGCCGATATCGTTCTGACCGTGTTTGTCAAAAGCCTTCAGGCTGTGGCGCAATCGGTCGTAGCCGAGCTGCGCCGCAAGCAGGACGCGACAGCAGGATTTTATCTGGATCTGACGGAACTTGCCGCCATTAGCGGCTTTGTGGCCTATGCGGGTTTGGCGCTGATTTCCTATCCTTTGGTTGAGCTTCTTCTGGGCCCGGACTGGCGCGAGGCCGGTCAGATCCTGCCTTTCTTGTGTCTGGCCTATGCGGTGATCTCTCTGACGTCCATTCAAGAGGCCTATCTGCTGGCTGTTGACAGGCTGAAACCCTTTTTATGGGCTGCCGTTGCAGAGGCCGCCCTTGGCCTGATCCTGATTACCTTGGCCAGCCGGTACGGCCCCGTTGCAACCGCTGCTGCCGTAGCGGTGCGGGCGCTGGTGGCCCTGCCGCTGCGCATGAGGGCTACCCATGCGCCCGAGGGCATCTTGGCCCTGCAGTTTTTGCGCGGCCTCAAGGCACCGCTGGCCCTTGCCGCAGGGATGTCCTTGATTGTTGGGGCGTGGCGGTTGGCGATGCTTGGTCATATTTCCGATGCGCTTTATGTTGCGTCGGCAATTCTGATAGGGGCCGGATCTGTAGGCCTGATCCTGTTTTGCTTCATGCCAGGCGCTGTTACCCGGCTGCGCACGTTTACGCATGCCTCGCCATGAAGGGGGCCGGGATGCTAAAGTTGGTTTAAGATGAAACGTCCCAGAGCCTTATTGTCCGCAGGCATCTGAGACCGAAGAATTGAAGGAAGATACCAAGCGGCATTTGATGAGTGGACTTTATAAAGGTGTGAGTGCGTTATGATTGATTGGTTAAAGAAAAAGCTTTTTCTGGTGAAATGGGGTGGGGTGGCACGGCGGTGGCCATTGGAAAGGCTGATGGCCACGACCGATCTTGACCTCACAGATGCAGAGCTTGCTGAGCTGACTATTGGTATTCATTCATGGCGGCAGCTTATCCCGTGGTATCTGAAACGATTTGAAACGCTGAAGGACAAAGGGCAGTTTTACTGCTTTGGTGTTGCCCATGGCAGTACGGTCGAAGGTCTGGTGATGGGGCTGCGGGATCGGGGGATGGATGTTCCCGATATGCATCTTTTTGACTCCTTCGAAGGGCTGCCGGCGGAAGATCCGGGGATACAGGTTCCTGCGGTGTGGAATGTCGGTGCATTTGCCGCGCCTTTGCCTGAACTGAAAAAGAAGCTGACAAAACTGGACCTGCCCGAAGGTCAGTGCACGATCCATGAGGGGTGGTTTTCAGAAACTCTCAAACCCGAGTTGGTGGAAAACGGTACGTTCAAGACGGCAGCGTATGTCGATATTGATGCGGACCTTTACAACAGTACGATGGATGTTCTGAATTTCATGTTCGAACACCGGCTGATCCAGGCGGGTACACTGATCGGATATGATGACTGGGGCGATACCGATCTGTGGACAGCGGGCGAAAGCCGCGCGCACAAGGAAATCATGGAAAAATACAACGTGAAATGCGCCCAGCTGTTTTCTTGGGGAGAGCCGCCATTGATCCGAAAGCTTTTTCTCGTCGTTGATGTATAGGTTGTTTGAGTGCCGCCACGCTGTGATCGGAGGTCTATTGATGACATATTTTTGTTTTTAATTGATTTTTTGAAAATGAGATTGGATCTGTAATTGTGTTGCTAGTGAGATTGGTGTGATGAACGATGCGCATAATGTAACGCGTTCAGAGAATAACGCTCTGATCCTACCCAGGATCGCTCTGGTGCTTTGCGCCATGGCCCTGTTTGTGTTTGCACTAATGGGGGCCATCAATCCATCCGAGCTCGCGCGTGTCGAATACTGGTGGTTCATGGTTGCGGCGGCGGCGGTGCTGATGCTTGCTGTTTCGGTTCGCACATCCTGGCAAATGGCGGGTCTTGCGGCAGCGACTTTCCTGATTGGCTTTGGCGCACAACTGGCGGTCAGGGATCCAACATGGTTTCAAAATGTTCGATTCCGCCCCACGGTATTTTCCTATGCAATGATGGGTGTCATCCTGACTCAGGGTGCTGTGGCGGTGTTGGTGCTTGTCCGGCACAGGGTCCCGGGGCAACTTCTGCGCGTTTTGCGTGATCTTGGATGGGGCCGCGTATTTCTTTTTCTGCTGGTGTTGGTTGTCGCGTCCAAGGGGGCAATGGGCTTCATAGCAACGGAAAACTATCTGAGGCTTGTCAAACATGTGATAATCGCCTCTGCCTTCATGGGGCTCAACGTCGCTAGCTTTGTGGCCATTCTGGTTGCGTTGCCCGGCGAAAGGCTGGCCGAATTGTGTGCCAGCGTCCTCCAGTCCGTCAGCTTGCCCGGCAGCGGGAACGAATTACGCAAATTCAACAGGGTTTTCCCGTTTTGTGTGGCTGCGGCCCTTTTTCTGGTTTCCATTCTGGTGAATCTGGCGGCACTCGGGGGCGTGCCACATCTGGACGACATCCTATACCTATTCCACGCTCGGTATATTGCCGATGGTTTCCTTACGCTTCCGGTGCCACCCTCGACCGAGGCGTTCGACCATTACCTGATGGATACCTATCAGGATCGGTGGTTCGTGACGACATTCCCCGGCTGGGCTGTGGCGCTAGCACTGGGCGTCAAGATCGGGGCACCATGGGTCATCAATCCGCTGCTGGCGGCTCTCAGTGTTCTGCTGTTGCACCGGTTCATGAAAACGATGACGGATCGGGGCACTGCAAACCTTGTCATCCTGCTCATGGCCGCGTCGCCGTGGTACATATCCATGGCCGCGACGCAACTGATCCACACCTTCACCTACGCCCTGATCCTTGGCACTTGGGTGCTGCTGCTGAAAGCCCGGGAACGGCCCTCGGTGATAATGCCGTTCATCGCGGGCGTGTTCATGGGGTGGCTGGTCATGACGCGTCCTCTCGAAGGCTTTTACATGGGGGCCTTGACCGGGCTTTGGGTGCTGACCTTTCTGAAAGACAAAAGACAATTGCAAACTGTCATCGCCTACGGGTTGGGCTGTGTGGTCATTGGTGGTCTGATCTTCCCTTATAATGCCTATTTGACAGGAGACCCGTTTCTGACCCCGCTGAACAGTTATTACAACGAGTTCTGGGGGCCGGGTTCCAATGCGCTCGGCTTTGGCCCCGACATCGGGCCCCCGGATTGGGGGAATGTTGATGTCTTCAAGGGGCACAGTCCCCTGGAGGCGCTGATAAACAGCCAGCAGAACCTGTACGAGCTCAATTTCTCACTGTTCGGATGGGGTGGCGCGTCACTGGCCTTTGCACTGTTCTTTGTGCTCTGGGGTCAGTGGACGCGGATTGCGGCCGCCATGGCAGTCATTATCGCGATAACCTTGGGACTTTACTCGTTGTTCTGGTTCTACGGCGGCTATTTTTCGGGACCACGCTATTGGTTCATGATGATCGTTCCATTGCTGATTCTGAACGCCTTTGGAATAGAGACTGCGGCGCGGAAATTTTCCCACCTGTACCCCGAGGGTCTGGCCCCACAACGGATCGGAGCAGGCGTCGCTTTCCTGTGTCTCTGTTCGGTTCTCGTGTTTGAAAGCTGGCTCGGGTTCAACAGGTATCCCGGAATCAACGGCTATCATGAAGAATATCAGACTCTGACCCGACAAGAGCGCTATCGGAACAGCTTGATGTTCATCTCGCTGGAGACGGAGAAAGAGTTTGGCAGCGCATTCTGGCT